>JANLRE010001063.1:0-8228 GCA_031368205.1 Fimbriiglobus sp.
CGACGCCGATGCCCGGCGGCAAGCAGGTGACATGCTCGAACGCCTCGGCATGGGCACGCTGATGTACAAGAAGCCGGCGCAACTTTCGGGTGGCGAAAAACAGCGGGTGGCCATCGGGCGGGCGCTGGTGAAAGGTTCGCAATTTATCTTCGCGGACGAACCGACCTCGGCACTCGATTGGGAAAACGGGCGGCACGTGCTAGAACTGTTGCGGGATGCCGCCCACAGTCGGGGGGCGTCGATTTTTGTCGTCTCGCACGACCATCGCATGTTGCCGTATGTTGATGTGGCGTACCATCTCGAAGACGGGCAGTTGGAAGAAATGTCTACCGACACGACCGGCCATGACGGCCATCATGGAACTAGGGGTGCCGAATGATTCGTCACGTGAAAGTCTTGCCGTGGGCGATTGCGATCGGCCTGCTGTTGTTCACTCTTCTCGGTGCGAACCGATTGTTGCAAACCGAGGAAGGGTCCAAGGGCGCGGAAGGCAACGTCAAAGCCGGCAAGGCGAACCATACACCGACTAGTGGTGGGGTGACCGTGTTGGGCACGGTATCGAGCGACCCGCCGGAGACTCCGGTTGGACCGCCTGCTATCGCGGGGATGCTCACAGTCGAACGAATGCTCGTCACCGAAGGGCAGGCCGTGAATGCGGGCGATCCGCTTGTTCAGTTTGATGACGTGTTGGTTCGAGAAAAAGTGAAGCAAGCCCAAGCCGAGTTGGACGCCGCCCGCGAAGACCTCGTGAAAGCGGAGACGCAGAAGAAAGTTCACCCGATTCAAATCGAGGCCCTCGAACTTCTCGTCAAGACCGGGGAAGACAGTTTGAAAGACGGTAACGATCAACTCGCTACTGGCAAGGAGTTGTTTGACCGAACGCTGAATTTGGTGAACGCAATCGGGAGACTCTACACCGATGCGGAGAAAGCCCAACAACGCCGCGAAAACTTAGAGCTTCGTCGCGCCGAAACGATGCTCAAAGAGTTAACAGCCAAAGTCGAAGGCGATCGCAAGAAGCTCAAAATGCTCCGGTTGGTGGATCCGGATAGCGACGTTCGGGCGGCGGGTCAGAAGATCATCGGCCTGACGGCGAAAGTGGCGGAAGCGCAGAACGCCATCAATGCCTGCGTGTTGCGGGCGAAGACCGCCGGAGTCATCGAGCAGATTCACGCCGCGCCGGGAATGACCTTCGGACCTTCGACACGGACACCCGTGCTGTGGCTGCTGCCCACTGGCAAACGAGTGGTCCGGGCCGAAGTCGAAGCGGAGTTCGCGTATAAAATCGCGGAAAAAGAGGGGCGGAAGGTCACGATCTACGATGGCAGTAACTTCACGCTTGTCTATGAGGGTACGCTTCGTCGCATTAGCACCGGGTATTTGCCGAAGCGGTCGCAGGTGGATTCGCTGACCGTCAACCCGACTAAAGTATTGGAGTGTACGATCGACGTGACCGACCCCACGCCGCCCGGCAAGCCACCGCTCCGAATCGGTCAACCTGTCCGGGTGAGCTTCCATTAACCGAAGATTCGTCCCGTGAATGCGACTGCGGACAATTCGTTGCGCTACTGCGTGCGTCTCACCCGTCGGGCGAAATCGTCGTTCCCGCTCGCATTTCGCGTGCTGCCCAAGCCCAAACGCAACGCCATGATCGCGCTGTACGCATTCATGCGCGTGACCGACGATCTCGCCGATGAACCGGGTGAAGTCTCGGCGAAACGACTTGCATTGCAGTGCTGGCGCCAACGACTGGACGCCGCACTTCAGGGCGAATACTCCCATCGTTTACACGCGGCATTAGCCCACACTGTTTACACTTACGGTGTGCCTACGTCTTATTTGCACGACGTGATCGACGGCGTCGAAATGGACCTGGAACCCGTTCAATACGCAACCTTCGCGGACTTGTACCCCTACTGCTACCGCGTGGCATCGGCGGTGGGGTTGGCGTGTGTGCCGGTCTGGGGAACGATGCCGGGCGTGAGTGCAGAGCAGTACCGTGAACCCGCTGAGGCCGCTGGAATTGCGTTTCAATTGACGAACATCCTGCGCGACCTCGGCGAGGATTACGCCAAGGGTCGCGTTTACCTTCCCCAAGACGAACTCGCGCAGTTCAATACCCCACCAGACACTTGGCAAGATCCAGCGCACCGTGATGCGTTCCGTGCGATGATGCAATTCCAGGTGGCGCGGGCACGCCAATACTACGACCGCAGCCGGGCGCTCACCCCGCTGCTGTCCTCCGACGGCCGACGCATTTTCCAACTGATGTCCAGTCTCTATCAACGGCTCTTGGACGAAATTGAACACCGCGACTACGACGTGTTTACGACCCGAGTGAGTGTCCCCACAGTGGCAAAAGTGCGGTTGCTGGCGTCGGCGTGGACTGACAACCCGTTCCCGGCGAACCGGCTGCGTAAGCTGCCGGGTGGTCTGCCACAAGCAGGTGGTCGGTTTTTACCGGCGACGGACACCGCCGGTTCGCCGGGTTATCTGCCGCAAGCAATTGGAAGGTTTCACCCGGCAGCTTACGCAGCCGGTTCGCCGGGAAAGTCGCACTCGGTTGCTGTAGTCGGCGGCGGACTGGCGGGGCTGGCTGCGGCCGTGGCCCTTTCGCAACAGGGGGTGCGGGTGACGGTGTTGGAATCGCGGCAACGGTTGGGCGGGCGGGCGGGGTCGTTCGTCGATGCCACGACCGGCCAACTGGTCGATGCGTGCCAGCACGTCAGCATGGGGTGTTGCACGAACCTCGCGCACTTTTGCCGCACCGTCGGCGTCGATCACCTGCTCGAACCGCAACCCACGCTTTACTTCATGACGCCGGACGCGCGGGTCAGTCGGTTCAAGTCGGACCCGTGGCGCGCACCGTTTCACTTGGGTCGTGCGCTGGCCTCCGCCCATTACTTGACGGCGACCGAAAAGCTCCGCGTCGGTTACGGCTTGCTGATGATGCTCCGCGAAAGCGAAAACGCCGACCCGCCACTGCTGCCGTGGTTACTGCGTCACAAGCAAACGCCCCGAACGATCGACCGCTTCTGGGGTGTCGTACTCACGAGTGCTCTGAACGAAACCGTCGAGCGCGTCGGGTTGAAGTACGCCCGCAAGGTGTTCCGCGACGGGTTCATCCGCCACCGCGACGGCTTCGTCGTTGAAGTGCCGAGCGTACCGTTGGGCCGGTTGTACGGCAACGAGTTGCGGGCGTGGCTGACTGCCAACGGGGTGACAGTCCGCGAGAACGCGGGCGTGAAACAGCTTGCTTCAAGCGAGAACGGCACGATTTCTCATCTGCTGCTCCGCGATGGTTCAACGATCAGCGCGAACTACTATGTGCTTGCGGTGCCGTTCGATCGGGTGACGGATTTGCTGCCCACCAAGCTTGCGAACATGCCGTACTTTGCGAACGCCAACCGGCTGTCACCGTCGCCGATCACGAGCGGACACCTTTGGTTCGATCGACCGATCATGAACTTTCCCCACGTTGTGTTGGTGGATTGTCTCGGGCAATGGGTGTTCAATCGCGGCGAAGTGACACCGGGTGAACACTACGTGCAAGTCGTCGTGAGTGCCGCCCGCCCGTTGCGCAGTCTGGGGCGAGAGGAAATTCAACGGCAAATCACGGACGAACTACGGCTGCTTTTCCCGGCAAGCAAAACCGCCACGTTGCTTCGCGCCAAGGTGATTACCGAACACACCGCCACATTTAGCGCTGTGCCGGGTGTCGATGATTTTCGCCCGCACCAAGCTTCACCCGTGGCGAATCTCGTCGTCGCCGGGGATTGGACGCAAACCGGCTGGCCTGCCACAATGGAAGGCGCCGTCCGCAGTGGCCACCTCGCCGCCGAAGCCATCCTCGCCAAACTCGGCACCCCGATGCGACTAGTTCAGCCAGAGTTAGGACAAACGGTTTGAGGCTGACTGGGGTGCAACTCATTACTCTGGGCTTAGGAAAAGCGTATTCACCTCAGTGCCGCAGACGCACAGAGAAATCCGGTCAAATTGTTTTGGTTTTCTCGGTGCCGCTGTGTCTCTGTGGTTAAAACTGCTTGTCCGAGGCCCAGAGAATTTAGCTGCGCCCACCGTTTGTGACGCGCACCCACTGGCGACCTGTCGGCGAAATCGTAATTGAGTCTACATGATTCACTCCACGGCAGTTGTGTTCCCGTTCGACACTTTCGGCAATGCCGGCACCAGTGCGGGGGCACAGCTTCTCGGGGATGTGCTGCAAGAAGCCCTTGAGGATACCGCAGACGAACCTCGTCAGACTCGTCCGCACAGCTACGCGGAATCGTTAGACATTGAAGACGTGTCGTTTGAAACGATGGAGCAACTCGCCGCGTGGCGAACGACGGGCCGGGCGCTCGTGCGGCCAATGCTGGGCGACGGGGAGTTCGTGTTGTGGCTGGCGGGCAATCACCTCGGCGTGCTGCCGGTGTACGAGGAACTCGGCGCCGACACCCTCGTGATTCAGTTCGACGCGCACTTGGACTGTTACGACCTGCACGACACCACGCCGACACTCTCGCATGGCAACTTTTTGCTCCACGCCGAGACGCCGTTGCCACGGATCGTGAACCTTGGCCACCGCGACTTGTTCTTGTTGCCGACCGAGATCAAACCGACTTTCACCGAGGCGTATTCAGCGGAACTCGTGGCCACGGATTTTTCGAGTGTCCTGGAAGCGGTGCGTAAACACGCGAAGAAAGCGAAACGGATTTGGGTCGACCTTGATGTCGATGCGATCGACCCGGCGTATGCCCCGGCAGTCCATCAACCGATGCCGTTCGGCCTGACCCCGATGCACCTTCTCGCCGTCATCGCGGCGGTCTGGTCCCCCAAGGTGGTCGGCGTTTCAATCAGCGAGTACGACCCCGGTCGAGACGTGCGCGACACCACGTTAAACCTGCTGGGGTGGTTACTGGAACACATCTTGTTGAAGCGACACGAACCGTAATTCCCCACTCGTTGAACCACGGAATACGCGGAAAGCAGGCGGTTGGCGTCAAAGACGTTGGTGGAAAATTGGGTCCGATTCTAGCCTTTTTTGTCTTCAGGCCGACGGTCTGGGAGAACACCGCCCTGGGTCCACTGTGGTGAAAATTGCTTTCCCGAGGCCCAGCGGAATGAGTTGCACCCCGTAAGACCCGACTTCCCCCAACTTGGGGTTGCACGGGCGGAACGGGGGTCGCATAATCGGGTTTGCTTTTTCCTGAACAAGGAGGTTCTGGACTATGGTTGCTTCTAGCACGTTGGCGTTCGTTTCCCCGATGACTGACTCGAACGACGCCCGCCGGGCGTCCGAGGAAATTGCCAGTCTCATTTTTCGCATCGGTGCGAATTCCATCACCGGGATGGTCCTTCGCCAGACGCAACAAGAATTGCAAAGCCTGATTCGCAGCATCGAAAGTGACGGCAAGTCCGGCACGGTGGTCGGGCCGCTCCGGATTTCGGTCGCTGCGTAAACAATGCCGTACAATGACCCTCGACAGTCCTATTTTTCGAGGGTTTTGCGATGCCGATGCTCACAGTCGATGGCGTTGGAAGTTACGAAGTGGTTGCCGGTAAACGGCTCATCAATGCGTTGACCGATGACGCGAAGGTGGATCAACTTCATGCGTGCGGCGGTAACGCCAAATGCACGACCTGCCGCGTGGAGTTCGTGGCCGGCGAACCGGCGCAAATAACGGTAGCGGAAAAAGCGGTTCTCGCCGCCAAGGGCGTGACCGGGGTGCGGTTGAGTTGCCAACTGACGTGTGACAACGACATGACAGTGAAAGTGATTAGCCGACTCGAAGGCAGTGGTCGGGCGGATGCGGGCAAGCGGCCAACGGATGAAATCGCCCCGGCACCCGTTTGGACGACGAAGTAAATCGAGCCGTGAAGTCCGAAAAAAGCACGAGGTTTACCTCGTGCTTTTTTCGTGCGTACAACCGTATTCAATCCGTGACCGGCGCGATGGTTTCGGCGAGACTGCGCACGAGCAGATTGCCGGGTCGGGTCGGCTGGTGGTAGCCCCACATGCCGCGAACCACTTCGTAGCTCATCAAGGTGCCGATGAACATCAACGGTAAGGTCATGAACAACACCACGGCAGGCAAGGCACCCCACTTCGCAGGGGTTGCCATGACCATTTGCGAGGGCATCGTGTCGTAATCATCGGCGAGGCCTCGGCGTGCGCCTCGTAACGCTTGGCTCGCCGAAGCCCCGTCCTCCAGATCGACCCCGGCCATGGCGTCGTCGTCCAGCACCGCTTCGAGGTCGTCATCAACTAGCACGACTTGGCTCGCGCTGTCGTCGTCCAACGACTCAAAATCTGCGTTCTCCAAGTCGGTCTCGGAATCAACCGTCACCACTTCCGACGCGGACTCGTCGTCCATTGCCGGCAACTCAAAATCGGTCTCGAAAATATCGCTCTTCGCGTCCTCGTCGTCGGCTTCGTAGGAGGCCGCCAGCGCATCCGTCACACCGGAGTTGTCGTCGAGTGTCAGTTCAAATTCGCTGTCCGAATCCGGCCCCGTCGTTCGACCCACGGCCCCGAGTGGGACCGCGCTGATCGGCTTCGACGGCCCGTCGAGTGACAGCTCGAAGTCAATGTCCGAATCGCTATCTTTGCCCTTGCCTTTCTTGGGCAGTGGCCCCGTCTTCGGACCCTGGCGTTTCTCCAGTGACGGCCCACTGTCCGACGGCTTGGCCAGGTTAATCCCGCTGTGGCCACCCTTGTTTTCCGCCTGAAAATTCAGCCCGCCCAGGTCCACTTCTTCACTGCTGTCCGACGTCAATTGAAACTCGAACGAGTCGTTATCCGGGTCCAGGCTCAGTTCAAACTCGCTGCTGCTGTCGTCGGACGTGGGCGGCGCGCTGGCGGAGGAAGGCCCCGGAATTTTGCCCGATTCGGGTCCGGCAAGCTTCGTCCCGGACTTCGGCGCGGTCAGCTTACCGGAGCCGGTGCTCGGCTTAATAATCGCGCTGCTTGGGCCACTAAAGTCGATCGAAATTTCTTCGGTCGGATTCGTATTGTCTGACGCACTCCCTGGGCGGGCCAAGCTGGTATCGAGGCGGACATCACTGTCGCTTCCGGACTTGGGCTTGTTCTTCTGAGTCGAGGGCGAGGAAAAAATATCGTCGTCCGCCGCAACGTGTAACGGCTCGTCGTCGTGCTTGTTCGGTGTCGGTTTCGTCGGAGCAGCAGGCGTCGCGGTAAACACAAAGTCACCGGACGAATCCGCCGGCGCGGAGCCAACCGGCCCCATTTGTAAGCCGGGATCGCTCGCCCCGCCAAGGCTCCGAGCCAACTCATCAATGTCCGCCACGCGGAACCGCAACGTCGGTCCGTCACGGAAGGGGCGAATCGACGTCCACTCGGTTTTGAGCCGTTTTTTGAACTCATCGGCTGGCATCTGCAGCCGTTGAGCCGCTTCGTCGAGAGTGTAAAACTGAGCCATGACGGTCTCACATGCAGGCCACGAACGGAAAACGACCCAAAGTTTACCTATCCTTCCCGATTTTACGCCATGTCGCACTCAACACAAGAAAAGATTCCCCCATCAACCCCAAACGCAAGACAAACTGTACCACCTGCGCAAGTCCTGCGGGTTCGGGAAGCGAATAGAGTGTGCTACTTTGTGACTTCAACTTGTGCGAGCTTCGCTTCGATTTGTTTTTGCAGGGCTTCTGGTAGGGGTGCGTAGTTACGCCGCTTGGCGAAGAATTGGCCTTCCGTTGATGTGACCCATTTCAGGAATGTCACCACGCCGCGACCCGTTCCGCCGGCTTGTTTTTGGTAGATCACGGCAAAGCTCATCCCTGCGATGGGGTAGGAGTTGTCGCCATTGGCATCGGTCAGGTTGTAGGTCAAGTCGTGAAGCGAGTAGGGTTCGGTGGTTTGTTTCGTGCCAAGAGATGCGGCGGCAGCTGACGTGATGCTGTCGAGATCGGCGAGAACCTGTTTGCCCGTCCGGTTCTTCACGGTGCCGTATTTCACTTTCTTGTCACCGAGGGCAAACGTCAATTCGATGTAGCCGATCGCACCCAGAGTTCGACTAATGTGGCCGGCCATGCCGTCGCTTTTGTTTTGCTTAATGCCGACACCCGTAGGCCAGTTCGGGGTCGTGCTCACGCCGACGGTTGTTTTGCATTCGGGGCTGACTTTGCTGAGGTAGTCCGCGAAAATGAACGAGGTGCCACTGGGGTCAGCGCGATAGACAGGTTGGATGGCAAGGTCGGGTAGGTTC
>JANLRE010001117.1:0-7522 GCA_031368205.1 Fimbriiglobus sp.
AGCTTCTTGCAGGTTTGAAAATTGAACTCGTCGCCGCAGAACCGGACGTGATTGACCCGGTGTCGATGTGCTTCGACGAACGTGGTCGGCTGTTCGTTTGCGAGATGCGCGGCTACCCGAATGGCGGGATCGGCACCGGGAATGAAACCCGCGGACGGATCAAGTGCCTGTCCGACAAAAACGGCGACGGCGTGTTCGAGACGGCAACGGTTTTCGCGGAGGGCTTACGATTCCCGATGGGGATTACCCCCTGGAAAGGGGGCATGATTGTGGCGGTGGCACCCGACATTCTTTACCTCGAAGACACCGACGGCGACGGCAAGGCCGACAAAACGACCGTGCTTTACACCGGCTTCAATCTCGCCAACATTCAGCAAATGGTGAACAGCCTGCAATGGGCAGCGGACGGTTGGATACACGGCGTGGCGGGCAACAGTGCCGGGACGATTCAGTCCGTTGAAAAACCGGATCAAGCCCCAGTGGTTTTGCTCTCACGCGGATTTCGGTTCCGTCCTGATGTTCCGGGCAGTCTCGAACCCGTCAGTGGGGGCGGGCAATATGGCTTGGCCGCCGATGATTTCGGCCACTGGTTCACGGCCACGAACAGCCAACATTTGCGGCAAATTGTCATCCCCGATCATTACCTGCGCCGGAACCCCAGCGCAATTGTGACAGCGGTGACGCTGGATATTCCGGACCACGGTGCCGCGTGCCAAGTCCACCGGATTAGTCCCTTTGAAGGATGGCGTGTCGAACGGACGACTCGCCGGGCCGGAAGTGCCGATGCGAAGCGGTTCCCGACTACCGAACTGACTCCCGGTGGATTCATCACCTCGGCGTGTAGCCCGATCGTTTACAACGCGGAGTTGCTCCCGGAAAAGTACCGTAGCAACTCCTTCGTTTGCGATCCGGCGAACAATCTCATTCACCGGGATGGTCTCGTTCCTAACGGTGCCGTTTTCACGGCCAAGCGTGCCGACGCCGATTGCGAATTCCTCGCGTCCACCGACAATTGGTTCCGTCCCGTCCATCAAATGATCGGTCCGGATGGCGCGATCTATGTTCTCGACTTTTACCGCGAAGTGATCGAAACGCCGCTCTCCTTGCCCGACGACATTAAGGCGAAACTGAACCTGGAAAGTCGTGGCCGGGGTCGCATTTGGCGCATCGCGCCCAACGACTTTGCATCAAAGGGACTGCCGAATCTTGCCGGTGATACGAACGAGCAACTGGCAGCGAAACTCCTGAACCCGTCGCCGTGGGTGCGATTGACCGCGCACCGACTGCTTTGCGAGCGGAATGCCAAAGCTGTCACGCCGAAAGTACGCGAGTTAGCAAAAAGTTCAGCAGGCAAGCCAGGGTTGCCACTACTGCTTTCGATCTTGGACCGCTTCAACGATCTGCCCGAAGAAGTGATCCTTGCGGCGCTCACTGACCCAATGTCGGGGAACCGGGAAGTGGCGTTGCGATACGCTGAATCGAGATTGGCATCCTCCCCAACACTTCGCTCCGCAGTTAGCAAGCTGGCTGTCGATCCATCGCCGATGGTGCGGTTTCAAGTGGCACTGACCACAGGCTTTTTGCCGAGTGATGCAGCGGGGCCAGTGCTGGCTGAGATCATGCGGCGCGATGCCGGTGATTCGTGGACGACCAGCGCCGTACTTTGTTCGGCACGGGAATCACTGCCCGATTTGATGATCCACATGCTTCAAGCAGCGCCACCTGCCGGTGATAAACAAGTTGCGATGCAAAGCTTCCTGAGACGTGCCGCAACAACGATCGGCGCGAAGGCGGATGATAAAGTCCTCACGCGGCTGGTCACGGCGTTGGCGGAGGAGCGTGTTCAACAGTCGGGTTTCAGCCTGGCTGTGCTGGAGGGGTTAGGGCAGGGGATGCGCGGCAACAAAACGAACCTGACCACATGGCTGACTAAACCACCGGATGACGTTTTGGTCGCTGTGAAGACCATTCAAAAACGCTGGGCAGATTCGGTTATCCAACTCCGCGATGAATCGCAACCCGTGAATGTCCGCCTGGATGCCGCGCGACTGTTGGCGTTTGCACCCTACGAAACCGCAGCGGCACCGTTGAAGGATGCGCTGACGCCACAGACGCCGCACGAGTTGCAACTCGCTGCGGTTCGCGCCCTGGGCGGTCATAGTAATGCAGCCGTTCCGGCCGTGCTTCTTAAACCCTGGGACCAGTACGGGCCGTCGGTTCGCCGCGAGATTATAGAACAGCTTTTGACGGTCCCCGCCCGCACAAATGCTTTGCTGGATGCCATCGAGAAGCAACAAGTCAAGCCTGCCGAAATTGAGCCGGCCCGGATCGCCCAATTGAAAAACCACGCGACAGTAGCAATCCGTACTCGCGCCACGAAGTTGTTCGCAGGGCAGGGGGGTGAGGATCGCAAGAAAGTCCTGGCCGATTACAAGTCGGTGTTAGACCTCGCTGCAAACACCGAACGCGGCAAGGCACTGTTCAAACACCACTGCGTGGCGTGTCACAAGGTCAACAACGAGGGGCACGATGTGGGGCCGAATTTGCTCGCGGTCATCACCGGGAAAAGTACCGAGGACCTCCTGACGGCGATCCTCGATCCGAACCGCGAAGTCGATCCGCGCTATGTGAATTATTTGGCGAACACCGTCGATGGCCGGGTGTTAACGGGAATCATTACCGCCGAGACGGCCGGTGCGATCACGTTACGACGGTCCGAAGGGGGCGAAGACACCATCCGCCGCAGTGATCTCGAATCACTGCGGTCAACGGGAATTTCGCTGATGCCGGAAGGCTTAGAAAAGAACATCACCAAGCAGGAGATGGCCGACTTAATCGGCTTCGTGCGTGAGTTGGCAACCAAGAAGTGACGCTCAGAATCACTCCGGTGATGCCTTCTTGAGTTTGTCAGCCGTGACCCGAATGACCGGCAAGAACTGCTTCTTGTCCTGTGCTTCCACGAATTGCAATACACCTTCCGCCGTGACCCAATCGTAGTCTTTTAACTGCGACGCGGGGATCACGGTGTCGGTTTTGATTAGTGCTTTGAGCGGAATCATGTCCGCCGCACAGCAGGTCATCTTGAGTTTGAACAGGGTGTATTGTTTCTCGACACCAGCTTGGGCCTTAATTTGACCCTTCACACGCACGCGACGGCCTTCGTACTGTGCGCGTTTGTCCGGATCGTAGGCAGACACATTCAGTTCATTGAAATCAAACTGCAACACGTCGCCACCCTTGTCGGCAACCTCAACGACGTTAGCGTTTAACACCTCGTCCTTGCCCAACCGCCGTTCGATCCAATCCTTGCTGAAGCTTGTGTTTGGCAGCCCCATGATGAACATCAAGATCGGCAGTGCGAACGGGATCACCTTCAGGTAAATCATGCCCGGCATGTGGTCGTGGTCGTGGTGCGCATGGACGCCGTGAGCGGCATGGGCGTGATCGTCTTGTTTGTGGTCGTGACCGTGTTCATGATCGCAATCCGGGCCGTGAACGTGGGCTTCCACGACAGGCTTTGCCGGGCTGACGGAACCCCACAACGCGATGCCACGAATAGCCGTGAGCAGCAACAAGACAATCCCACCGCCGAGAACCCAAAGATGGAACTCGACCACCAGTAGATAGTTCAGCCGGTTGAACGAGTACATCAACACCGCGACCAAGCCGATCGAACCGCAGATCAGGATGGTGAGCAATTGTTCGAGGTAGTATTCACTTTCGCTATGGCCGTGCCCGTCACCGTGGCTGTGCGCGTGGTCAGGCTTGTGGTCATGCTTGTGGTCATGACTATGCGAGTGATTAGGGTCGTTGTCGTCGTGAACGTGGTCCATTGCAGACCTCATCATAGTTCAGTTGGGAAAACCAAAACTCGGGCGTTCGACTTACGGTTTCGGGGCAGGGGAGGGGGGCGTTGCGGTTGGCTCAGCCGAGATTGTCGAACCACCGCCACCCGCACCCGGCGCCGGGTTATAAAATTGGTGGACGATAATCGTGAACACGAGCGTCTGGATTACCGTGCAGAGTATCAGCGTGACGATGAGCCGCAGGCGGAAAACGCGGGTGTACATCATCAAGAGTTTCAAATCAAACATCGGCCCCAAAACCAGGAACGCTAACTTCGAGGACACGCTCATCTCCGTGAAGCTGGCCGCGACAAACGCATCGGCTTCGCTACAGAGGCAGAGCAGAACCGCCAGGAACATCATGGCCGGAATCGCCAAATAAGGCATCTCGCTCGAAAGCCGCTGAATGTCGTCCGGGTTGATGAAGAGCTTGGCGAACGCTGCCAGCACCGCACCCAGGATCAAAAAGACACTGATGTCCATGAAGTCGTGCAGCGACGTTTCTGAGATGTTGCTCAACCGCTTGAAGATTGTTTTTTTGGCAGCCGGCATGTCATCGTCATCGACCAACTCTAAACCTTTTGCCTTCGGCGGCGCCGCAACAGCGGTCAGAAGGCTGTTGCCGTACTTCTTGTATTGGATGTGAACCACCAACCCGGTAATGCACGCGATGACAAACCCAAGACCTGCTCGCAATAACACCATTTGGACGCCAATACCGTGCGGACCGAACGCCACGAGGGTGCTAAGCAACACGACGACGTTGACAATCGGACCGGCTAGCATGTAGGCAATGCAGCACGACAGCGGCAATCCTTTGCGGAGCAGTCGCCGCATCACGACGACAATGCCGCACTCGCACATCGGGAAGATCAGCCCCAGTGCCCCGCCGATCATCACAGCAGGGAGAGGGTGCTTGGGCATGATCCGGGCGATGAGTTGTTGCGGTAATAATTCTTCAAGGATTCCAGCGACGAGCGCCCCGAGAACGATGAACGGCATCGCCTCCCAGAGGATGGAGCTGAAGTTGAGAACAAAGTCTTGGACTTCTCGAAACACGGTTCGCCCGTCCGCCCGAAAAATGGGGAAATCACCCTACCGGCCAGTACGCCGATTCGGTGTGGGAAGTTCATCACGCTGCATGACATTGTCCGAGAGGGGGCGATGTTAACAAGCCGAACTCCGAGAGTTCCTGTGTTCAACCGCTTTTCTCACTGGCAGAACTCGACAACCGCCCGCGAAATCCCGCCACGACCATCGTCACGAAAAACCAGGCGACGCAGAGCAAAACAATCGTCCCACTCGGCGGCAACACCATCGTGCGGCCACGCCCGAGCGGAATCGTCACGTGGTTGCTAATTTGCAGTCCCAACACACAAGCCGCCACCGTTCCCACCAGCGAGAGCCAAAACACTTGGCGGAGGTTGCGGCTCAAATTGGCCGCCGCTGCGGCCGGCACCACGAGGAGTGCGTTGACCAACAAGACGCCCACGGAGTTAATCGACATGTTCACAACTAACGCAATCAGGATCACGAACACGTAGTGGTTGGCCCGCGTGGCAATTCCGCGCGACCGTGCCAGACTGGGGTTGAAACTCGCAATCGCCAAGCTGTTGTAACGCCACGCGATCACACCTCCGGTAATGAGCGTCAACAACCCCAGAAAAACGAGGTCTTCCCCTCGGGTCAGTATCACCGAGCCGAATAGGAACTGCTCGGGATTGTAGTTAATGAAGGATTGAAGTGCGGGGAGAAAAACGGCACCCAACCCGATCGCAAACGCGAAGAAGACGCCGATGACGGTGTCGTTTGTCAACCCGGTTCGCTCGCGGACGTACACCATCAACACCCCGGCCAGCACGCCAATCAAAACCATGACGGGTTGGACCATCCAGAGGTAGGGGTCGGTTTCGCGCGGGGTTGTGCTGCCGGTGATGAAAATGATCTGGAGCAGGGCGAACGAGATGCCCGCGAACGCGGTGTGCGCCATCGCATCGCTGAAAAAGGCCATCCGGTTCGCCACGACCGTGGAACCGACCATGCCGCACGTCGTGCCCAACAGGATGACAGCGATCATCGAGTTCAGCAGGAACGTAGAAACGCCGAGCCAATCCGCGAGGTCACCCAGGGAAGCGTTTAACCATTCAAAAGCCATCGAACACCGCTATTTCGGGGGTTCAAACCGTGGTCGGTTGCGGGTCCATCGACCGCGGGGCGGGTTGCTCCGCGATGCGTGCGGCTGCGTGGGTTAGAATAGTAAGTGCGGCTTCGGCTTCGTCGATTGTGATAACTAAAGGGGGTGAAATCCGAACCACTTTCTTGGCCAACGGGCCGAGCAAATGAACGCCGTCACCCGTCGGGTTGCCGTCGCCACGATACCCGGCCAACACAAATTCATTCGCCCACTGCGCCGCCGTTCGGTTGTCATAATCCTGCATCTCGATGCCCCAAACCATACCGCCTTTTTCGCCACGAACATGAGCGACGAACGGGTATTGTTTCAAGCGGAGTAGGCCCGCTTCAATCACCGCCGAACTGGCCCGCGAATGGGCTAAGACATCGCGGGATTCAAACTCGTCGAGGGTCGCCAAAACCGCCGCACAGTTTAACGGGTTCGCGCTCCACGTATCCGACCCTTCGCCGTACCCCATCGCGCCGAATAAATCGCGCCGCCCCACTGCAGCCGCGACCGGGACGCCGTTCCCAAGCCCCTTCCCGAGTACCACAATGTCGGGTTCGATCCCGTAAGTTTCAAACGCGAACAGGTCGCCAGTCCGGCCAAAGTTCGATTGCACTTCATCCAGAATGAAGACGATGTCGTGTTCCCGGCAGAAGCGTTCGAGCAGTTGCAGATAGGCTTTCGGCGGGTGATACGAACCGCCGCCACCCAGGTAGGGTTCGGTAATCAGCGTGCCGATTTTGTGCCCGAATTGATGGAGCAGGGCATCCAGTTCACGTTGATAGGGGGTGCCGTCAAAAGCGGCTTCCCGCAGAGAGACATCACGGCATTCGTGCTGTGGGAAGCTAATGAACTTCACACGCGGATCGCGTTCCGAATCGTGTTCCGAACCTGTAATCGCATTGGCCAAGCCTTTTTTTCCATGAAAGCCGTGGCGAGTGGCGATGACGAGCGGGCGTGCTTTATCGTGGCCCATTGAAGCCCAGAGCGCCTTCTGAATCGCTTCCGACCCCGACGCCGCCCACATCACCAGGTCCATCCGCGCACCGCCACGACACCGCCGAAGCGCAGCCAACAATCGAGTGCTGGCCGTCACTTCCAACGGCGTGACAGCGTTGTAAGTCGTCATCGCCACGGCAGAGAAATAACCGGCTGGGATAGCACTGGAGCCAGTATGCATCTTCCCATTCAACGATAGGGTTGGCTCAGTGACACCCGATTGACACGGCCAACCCATGTACCCACAGAACCGCTCCATCCACGAGATCGGGTTATGCCCCAAGTTGGCCACCAACACTCCCGAAGTGAAATCAAACAGCCGGCGACCTTCGGGAGTCCAGTGATAAACACCGGCACTCTTCGCCAGCACCGCCTGACTCGGCGTGAACGTCCGCAACGAACGCGGTTCGACACGCCCCAAGTCCGCGCGGGCTTTGTTGGAATCGACTTCGTGGAGATGCTCGATGGCAGGCGTAGATGGAATCGGGGTCATGTCGGC
>JANLRE010001122.1:0-2205 GCA_031368205.1 Fimbriiglobus sp.
CCACGGTCTACGGCGAATGGTGGCTGTTGCCCACGGCGGTCAAAGCCGTTGATTGGTTGACGGGGCATCGACCGGCGTCCGGCGAACCCTTCCTCGTCCTCACGAAATTGGGCAAGCAGTTGAAAGTCGAAGGAAAACGCAACACGCAGATCGCCAACGCCTGGAACCGGCTGTTGAAGCGTGTCCGCAAGGATCATCCCGACTTCCGGGTGCTGTCGTTCAACAAGCTACGAAAAACGTCGGCCAACTGGATCCGCCAAAGCCCCGGTCAAAGTGACGGCGACTACCTCGCCGATCTCTTCTTGTCGCATGGCGAACCCGTGGAAGGCGACCTCAACGCCTACACCAACGAGCGCTGGGCCGACTTGCATGCGATGATCCGCAAGTTGACCGAGTGGTTGGAGCCGGTGTTCGGCAGTGTTACCGACCCGTTCCCCGAGTCGGAAAAGAAAGGCGGCGCGAACATCAGCCCCGGCACGATCCAAAGGATTCTGGCCCTGCACGAAGCCGGCGACCGCATCGCCATCATCGCTGAAAAAGTGAACGTCTCGAAGGAAACCGTCCGCAGATGGTTGACCCGACATCGGACCAGCATTCCGCACCCAAGGGCCGAGTGAAGCGACGTTAGGCTCGGCCTGGGCCGTCCCATGCAACACCATTGCTATTCTGTCGCTCTTCTGCTGCGGCACGGATGGCCACGTCGTCATCGCAAATTGCGTTCAACAACCAGACTCGACTCCGTTCTCGACACGATTTCCGAGACGGCCCGTGGGAGGGCGTGTAGGTGCGGACGTGTGCCACCACTGCTGGTGGGGTGAGCAGGGGTTATAGCAAGTCCGGTGCAAGCACCGTTTCGGAAGCGGAGAGGATGATGCGAGTGCAAATCACGATGACCGAACAACCTCACGCCTATCCCGACTGGCGGGTCACTCGCCGGCTGAACGGCGTGACCGTGGAACGGGAGGGCGTGCGGGTCGGGACGATCTGTGGATGCGACAGGCTGGACTGGGAACAGCCAGAACTGATCGAGATCGTGGCCTGCCCCGCCGCTTGGAGGTTGCTCCCGCTCCCGGTGCAACAACAGATCTGGACTCGGCTCCTCGGATGCCTCCGGGGGGGACAACCGATTGTCCACGACCGTCCTGAAATCGGGCGGCTTGCCGAAGCGACCTACCGCACCATCTTGGACCGGGCCGTCGCGGAAGGCAACACTCGACTGATCGAAGACCTCGTCGCGGATTGCCCCTTCTTTGAACTGGGCCGCGACCAGCTTCTTCAACAACCGTCCTTCGAGCTTCGCCGCTGGCACAAACTCCTGCGGCTGCCGCGAAACGCCAACGTGCGGGGCGGGGTCATGGATTTCGTCCGTGCGTTGCGGTACGCCGCCGGGCTGCTCGAAACCACCGACACGGAGTGAAGCAATGTTGAGTTCTGTCTGGTCTGCCAAGTCGTTCGACCTCTGTTCGTTTCTCGACGCCCTACACGCCTTCTCGCTGGCGTGCGGCGGCGACGGCGATCCCCTGCCCGTTGTCCACGAAGGAAGCGTCTACCACGACGCGACCGAGTTAGCCTCCGAGCTTTGCGCCGACATCCCTGACAATTCCCGCCGCCGCTTGAAGGCAGGGTACACTGTTTTCAGCGTTTTCACGCAGTTCAACGACACCGGCTACGCCTGTGCTGACGGCAGCGAGGTCGAGGTGCCGAGCGAGGACGAGGACGAGGAACACGATGACGAAGAGGACGAACCTCGTCCGCTCCGACCGACAATGGACGCCGCGCTTGTGGCTGCAACAGAGTGCGACGACTGCCGGGGATACGGTTTTCTGGTCTCGCTGACCGGCGACGAGATCCGCGTCGAACTCGCACTGATCTGCGATTTGGATGGCGAGTGCGAGTTGGAGGTTCTTGAGCAGCCGAACCTTCTGACGCGACCGATGACCGACTTCGTGGAGCGGTTCAAGCGACCCCTGGCAAAGTAGCCCGAGCCGAATCTGATCGGTGACGCGATGCTCTTGTTTCTCAAACGCGGAGGAAAGCAATGATGCCTGAAAACACTGACGACGACCTCGAAAAGCAGGCCAGGGCCGAGGTCGCGGCCATCCTGGGGCAGGCCGTCCCGATCCGAGCCAGCACGCTGACGGAGGCTATCGCCGAAGCCGAACGGCTGAAGTCCGAACATAACATCCTGATGGCCATAAACAGTTT
>JANLRE010001133.1:0-6624 GCA_031368205.1 Fimbriiglobus sp.
TCTCGTGCCGCTTTTGCTTCTCGTCAAATTGCTTGAGTAGCAGTTCCTTCAGTTTCTCTTTGATCTTTTCTTTGTCGCCGTCGGTCTTCGCATCGGACAGTTGCTTGGTGAGGTTGAGCGCCTCACCATCAACGTGGTTAAACAAAGTCGTGCCGTACTCAGGCTGTGTCAAAACTTGTCTGTAGTTTGGATAAATCAGGGGAACCGGGTACGCCGGTTGCGCGAAGACTGGTGGCACCAGTGGCGGTGCTGGTTGTCTGCGGTCATTTTCAATGACCGGCGGTTGTTGGGCGCCGGTGTTCAGTGTCAGGCAAGTGACACCGAGTGCCGCCAGGATCAAGACTTTTGCGAACGCTTTCATCGGGGTCTCCAGGTTCAAGACAGGGTTTTCACACGTCACTTGCGGCGCGGGTCCAGTTCGGTTTCGAGCTGGTTGGCGCGCTGGGCAGTGTTTTGAATCTCAACACGGATCGTGTCGATCGGTGCCGGCTGGGTCTGCACGACCTGTTGTTCTAACTGGCTTGCGGCATCCCGTAATTGTTTCAACTGCGCTTCGATTTCGTCGGGCCGCATCATCGCACCGGGTGACGGTGTTGGTAGTGACGACTGAGTGTCTTCCGGTGTCGTGTCTGCCTTCGGTGTCTGTGCCAATACGATGCCCACGATGACGAGTAGGCACATCACAATCATCCCCGCGAAGGCCGTGCGGATCAGTGTTGCCCGTCGCGGCTGGCGAACGATTCGGTTGACGTCGGCGGGCAACGCCGTCGTCAACGGCTGTTGCACGTGGGCGAGGCAGCGTTCCAGAATGTCCGCGACTTCGGCGGCCGTTTGGTAACGTTCATCCGCGTCCTTCGCCAGCAATTTGACGATGATCGCGTCCAACCACACCGGCACGGCGACGTTGACTTCCCGCAGCGGTCTTGGTTGGTCTTCGACCACGCGGCGTAGCACGGCGAGCGGTGATTCCGCACGGAATGCAGCATGGCCCGCACACATCGCGTATAGCGTGCTACCCAGGCTGAACAAGTCCGCCCGGTGATCGACCGCTTCGCCGCGGGCTTGTTCCGGCGCCATGTATTGCGGGGTGCCGGTCACGATGCCGCTCTGCGTCAAGCTCGCGTCGGCGACGGCACGGGCCAAGCCGAAGTCGGTGATCTTGACCCGCTCGATGTTGTTTTCGAGCAAGATGTTGGCGGGCTTGATGTCGCGGTGAACCAGCCCTTGGGCGTGGGCGGCGGCAAGCCCCGACGCGGTTTGCATCCCGATGCGTAGGATTTCGACCACGTCCAACGGGCCTTGGCGGTCGATGCGGTCTTGTAGCGACCGACCCTTGATGTACTCCATCACGAGGTACGGCAGCCCGCCCGCTTCATCAACGGAATGGACGGCGACAACGTGTTCATGGATGACGGCGGCGGCGGCTTGGGCTTCCCGCGCAAACCGCCGCCGGGCCGCACCATTTCCGGCCAGAACCGACGCGATCACTTTGACCGCGACGAACCGATTCAGGCCGCCGTCGAACGCCTTCAACACGATGCCGTTGCCGCCACGACCCAGCACGCCCTTCACCTCATACGGCCCGAACCGGCCGATCGAATCGGGGAACTCCGAGGGCGTCAAGAAGTCGAGCGTGTCGTCGTCCGGATCGACAGTGCCCAGCCGGGTGAACGGTTCCGAATCCACCGGGCCGCTGAGATAGGTTCGCACCGCCGAGGACCACGATTCGCCGCCGGCCAACTCGTCGAGTGCCACTTGGCAATCCGGGCACCGCTCCAGGTGGAATTCCAACTCGTGGACGCGGACGGGCGGCAAACGGTCCGCCAACAAGTTCTTCCAGGCGTCCGGGTCCGGGTGGCGGGGGTCAAGTCGCGTAACCATTGTCCCCTCCGATTAGGGTGGCGGTTTCTTCGCCGAGTTTTTCGATGCTGGTCCGCAACCGTGCCATCACCCGGCTACGGCTGACGTAAACGGCCCCAACACTCAGGGCTAATTCTGCCGCGACCTCGGCGACGGGCCGGTTCTCGACGGCGGTTTGCCAGAACGCTTGCCACGTCTTGGCGGTGAACTCGTCGCGGACTTGATCCGCAGCCCAGTGGAACAGTCGCCGCCGGTACGCCGTTTCAAACTGGGCGGTCACCCCCCGATCGACCGCCGGGATTTCGTTCAGCAGGGCGTGCATGTTGGAATCTCCAGTCCCACGGGGATGCCGGTCACGGCGGCTGAGGAAGTTAATCACCAAGTTGCGGGCGATCGTGAACAACCAACCGCGAAACGTGCCCCGTTCTGGTGCCGGTTCCCAGCGGTCAATCGCGCGGGCCACGGCCCGGAACACGTCCTGGCAAACGTCCCGTGCGTCGGCGTCTTGCAACCCTTTCTGCCGGGCCAGTTGGTAGACCAGCGGTTCGTAAATCGCCACGAACTCCCGCCACGCCTCCCGGTCGCTCGGGTCGCGGAGTTTGGTAATCAGCGTGTGGCGGGTACCGGGGCCGTCCATTCGTTTCCCTCTACAACCAGCACACCGGCGGCGAACGAACCTTTCACACGGATACTGATTTATTGTCGCTGATGGAAATGTAAGCCGAAAACCGCATTCGCCACAGTGGTTCGTCACAGTGCGTTCTCGCATCGCCAGGAGAGGCATGTTACAGTAGCGGCGATTTCCGAAGCAACCGTCAGCCTCGCGTGTGCGTGGGCGTTGCCCGGAGGGGCCAGGGGAGGGGTGCCAACATGAAACGATGGTACTGGAGCGCGGTGATCGCCACCGCACTGATGGGCGCCGGACCGGCGCTTGCCGACGACCCGAAGAAGCCGGCGGAGAAGCAGGGCGACGAGAAAAAGGCCGATGCGAAGAAGGCCGACAGCGACGACAAACGCACGCCGATGGAGAAGTTCCGCAGTGCGAAAAAAGAATTCGACGATGCGTACAAGGAATACGACAAAGTTTTCCAAACCCTCCGAGACGAAAAAATGGAGAAGCTCAGGGAGAACAAAGACTTTCAATCCGCATCAGAGAAAGTGCGCACCACACAGGATCTGATGTACAAACTCGCGGGTGCCGCCGCGAAGGCGGACCCCGCGTCGAAGGACGGCGGCGAGGCGCTGTTCTTCGTACTCCGCTCGTCACCGCCCGACGCCAACCGAGACCTGTTCGACCTCGCGCTGGAACACTACGACGGCGACGAGAAGTTCGCCACCGTGATCCACAGCATGGGTTACCAGGACCATTCGGCGGCCGCAGAAGCCCTGTTCAAGCACATTCTCAACAAGGCGAAGGCGCCACTCACGATCTCCATTACCAAGTATGCGCTCGGCAAGATTCAACTCACGTCGAAAGACGCCGAGGTGCGGAGAACCGGCGAGGCGATGCTGGAGGACGTGACCAAAAACTACCGCGACGCCAAAATCTTCAAGCGGCCCGTCGCGGACTTTGCCGAGGGGCAACTCTTCGAGTACCGCGATCTGGCGATCGGCAAGACGGTCCCGGACATTGACGGCGAAGACACGACGGGCGAGACGTTCAAGCTCAGCGACTACCGCGGCAAGGTGATCCTCCTCGACTTCTGGGCGCACTGGTGAGGCCCGTGCGTGGGCATGTTCCCACACGAGCGGTCGCTCGTCAATCGCATGGAAGGCCGTCCGTTTGCCATCATCGGCGTCAACAGCGACCCCGACAAAGGCACCATTCCGAAGCAGAACGAGAAGCACAAAATTACGTGGCGGTCGTTCTGGTGCGGCCCCGACGGACCCGAGGGACCGATCCCGACGAAGTGGAACGTGAATGCGTGGCCGACTCTTTACTTCATCGACCACAAGGGCGTGATTCGGCACAAGAACCTGCGCAACGAGCACGAGATGGATAAGGCGATCGAGACGTTAGTGGCGGAGGCCGAGAAGGACTTGGGCTTGCCGCCGCCGAAGAAAGACGACAAGCAGGGAAGTGATAACCCCTAGGCGGACTGACCGTTTCGCGGAACGCCCCTGAACGATCGTTCATGGGCTTTGCGTCGGCACGGGTTCGCGGTACGGTTGGCGGGTTTGGTACAACTGCAAGCGGTGTTGGTAGTCGGCTTGTTCGTCGGCGGGGATGTTCGTGAGGACCAGTTCTTGCAGCGTGACGGCTTGCTCGAATTGACCGGCTTCCGCATGGGCAGCCGCCAGGGTATCACAGTACCCCATGACGGCTTGGCCCGTCAACTCACAGGCTTTGCTGGCGTGAATCACGGCGTCGGCGCCGTTGCGGATGCTGTCATCCGGGCAGGTGGCCAGGAGCCACGCCAGGGCGTTGTTGAACGACGGCTCCTGGGGTTCCAGCGTGACGGCGGCTTGGAAATCCTTCAGCGCTTCGGGGAACTGTTGCAGCTTGGAGTAGGCCGCCCCGCGTTGGGCGAACGCGGCGGCAAACTCCGGGCGGATGGCGATGGCTTGCGTCGAATCCACGACCACGGCAGGGTAGTCGGTTCGGTGCCGGTGGGCGACGGCACGGGCGAAGAACGCCCTCGGGTTCGTCGGTTGCAACCGGATCGCTTCGGTGAAATCGACCACGGCACGGTCGGGGTCGAGCAGTTCCAGGTACGCATAACCGCGTTGCAGGAACGTCGAGTGGTCGTCCGCGTCCAGACAAATCGCTTCCGTGAAATCGGCCAGGGCCGCTTCCCAATCCTTGACCCGCGTTTGCGTTAACCCCCGGTTGTACACCGGACTCACGTCGTCGGGGTCCAGTTCGATCGCCGTCGTGAAGTCGGCAATCGCCTTGGCGTTGTTCAGCAACTCGGCGTGGGCCACCCCACGCATGTTGAACGCCTCGCCGTTCTCGGGGTCGTAGTGGATCACCCAGGTGTAGTCCGCGATCGCCTTGTGGTGCTCGTCCTGCAACGCCCAAAGTCTTGCCCGTTGAAAATAGGCGTCGTCGAACTGCGAGTCCAACCGCAACGCCGTGGTTAAATCCGCGATCGCGTCGTCAACCCGGTCCAACGCCTCGTAGGTCAAAGCCCGGTAGAAATAGCCCCGCAGGTTACGCGGGTTGTGCCGCAACGACTCCGTGTAATCCAGTTCCGCTTCGGCGTGCTTCTGCTGGGCCGCGAGGGTGTTGGCCCGGTTGTAATAGACGCGAAAGTTGTCCGGCATCAGCGTCAACGCGGTGGCATAATCCGCCAGGGCCGCATCATATTCCCGCTTGCGACTGTACGCCGCCCCGCGACCGTTGAGCGGATCGGGATCGGTCGGACTGAGGGCAACCGCCGCCGTGAAGTCCGCAATCGCCTCATCCAGTTGGCCGCGATCGCTGTTCGCCAACCCCCGGTTGTGGAACGCCGCCGCGTAGTCCGGCTTCAACGCGACCACTTCGGTGTAGTCCTCAATCGCCAATTCAAACTGCCCCGCCGAGGCGTAAGCATTGCCACGTTGGTAGTACAACTCCGCATCCAGTGGCGTCAGATCAATCGCCCCCGTAAACGCCTCCAACGCCCGCACAAAATCCCCCCGCTGCGCGTACAACTGCCCGCGACGAACCAGGGTGACAACATCAGGCAACGGCGTAGGCATGGCGGGATTATACGGGATGGGAAACGGGTTGGAATGATGGCTTCAAGACAGAAGCCGCCATTCCAAGACTTCTCGTAAACGCGATCCCCACGGGTGAGAATCCGGGGGCCGTTTTTTCAATGACATCGCCGTTCGCCGATCCGAAAAACCGCGACTTCACGCCATTTTCTCAACCCAGAAGCGACCCGGCTCCGGATAGGTGTTCGTGGCGAGTTACAACGACTCGTCGCATCACCTTTCTTCGGAGCTTGCAATGATGAAGTATCTCCACACGATCTGTCTGTGTGCGCACGGTTTGATCGCCAGTACGATGGCCCACGATTGCTGGGTGGTCGGGCCTCCCGAGCTGCACAAGGTCATCCACGCATCGGCCTATGGCGTTCTGGGAATCCTGCAGGGTGTCGCGTTGTTGATGGCCATTCGCAAAGGGAAATGCGATGATGCTCCGGTCGAGTAATACGTGCAAGCTGTGTGCAATTGTACCTCGATTCGCCTGATAGCAATATCTTGCGAACTGAGGTACAATCGCGTTATGTCTGTCGCTCCCTGATGGAGGAACGCCGATGGCTGAATCCGAGCATGGTTCCGTTACGCACAACATCGACTTGGCGCGTGGCGGCGACCGCGATGCGAAAGCATGGCTCTGGGAGCGTTATCGCAGGCTCCTCTACACGATGGCCCATGACCGCAGTGACGACGACACCCGTAGCGGTGCCAACGATACTAGCGATGTCGTGGGCGAGGTTGGTGTGCGACTCTCTAAAGGCGACTTATTCGACAACGTCAAGGATCGCAAGCACTTTCAGTTGCTGCTACGGCAAGTTGTGCGCGGTAAGGCGATCGACCTGCAACGCCGCGAAGCGGCACGCCCGACGATCCCCTTCGGCGATGAAGAAGCGTTGCATCCGGTGGCCGAAGATCTGGACTTTCGGCTTGCCGAAATGGAGGAGTTGAAGGACGTTCTGCCGCTGCACCTTTATGAAACCGTTCTCGCTTATATGGAATGCGGCAACGAGCGAGACACCGCTGAGAAACTGGGCATCACCCGCCACGAACTGCGCATTCGGGTGGGCGAAATCC
>JANLRE010001146.1:0-1670 GCA_031368205.1 Fimbriiglobus sp.
TCAGCCCAGGGCCATGCCCTGGGAACTCCTCTCACGAATCAAACCTTTGCTTCACGGCACCACCCCGCTACGATTGAGTAGTTAGCGATCGTCACAAAATTTTTCCGCTTATCCGCTTCATTGTCGAGTTGCCCTTCATGACTACCCCGAATGATGTCGAGATGCTGAGCAAGCTTCGTGACGCACATAGCCGGTTGCGATCCGAAATCGGCAAAGTCATTATTGGGCAAGAGCAGGTTCTGGATCAGCTTTTGATGGCGATTTTTTGCCGTAGCCATGCGCTGTTGATGGGCGTGCCGGGGTTGGCGAAAACGCTGATGGTCAGCACGCTGTCGCAGGCGCTGGACATGTCGTTCAAGCGGATTCAGTTTACGCCGGACTTGATGCCGACGGACATTACGGGTTCGGAAGTGATTCAAGACGACCCGGCCACCCGACAGCGGATGTTCAAGTTTTTGCCCGGCCCGATTTTCGCCAACATCGTACTCGCCGACGAAATCAACCGCACGCCGCCCAAGACACAAGCGGCGTTGTTGGAAGCGATGCAAGAACGCAAAGCCTCGATTGGTGGCGAAGACCACCCGATGCGGAACCCGTTCTTCGTTCTCGCCACGCAAAACCCCATTGAGCAAGAAGGAACCTACCCGCTGCCGGAAGCCCAACTCGACCGCTTTTTGTTTCTGATTAAGGTCGATTACCCGACCGACGCGGAAGAAGAACTCATCATGCGGGCGGGCACGTCGGACAAGGTGGCGCGAGTATCACCCGTTCTAAATGGCGATGATATTCTCCAACTCCAACAGGTTGTTCGTCGCGTCCCCGTCTCCGACGACATCTTCAAGTTTGCGAAACGGATCACCCGCGCCAGCCGGCCTGGGACCGACGATGCGGCGAAGTTTGTTGACAAGTGGGTCAGTTGGGGCGCCGGCCCGCGTGCCAGCATGAACATGATTCTCGCGGCAAAGGCCCACGCCATTTTACGTGGGTCGAATCACGTCTCCAACGAAGATGTCGTCGCCGTCGCATTGCCGATTCTACGCCATCGGCTCATTCTGAACTTCGCGGCGCAAAGTGAAGGCATCACCGTCGAAGAAGTGGTGAAGCAACTCATTCGTGGTGCAACGAAAGGCGTAGCGGTTTGAACTAGAATCTTGTAGGTCGCGGTCGAGGCTTTGCGAGGCCCGACATCGGGTAGTGCAAGGTAAAAACTTAGCCACTTGATCGGTGGAAGTTGCGTGTCGGGCCTCGCAAAGCCTCGACCACGACCTACAAGCACAAAGTGAATGCCGTTACGAGTTTCGATCGTACCGTGTTAACCTGAGACGGAACGAGTCCGATGCCGACGCTGCTTCAACCTGACATTCTCGCCCGTGCGGAAGCTCTCGGACTGATGGCGCGTCAGGTCGTCGAAGGCTTGCGGGTGGGGGACCACAAAAGTCCGTATCGTGGGTTTTCCGTGGAGTTCGTCCAGCACCGCGAATACGTGCCGGGTGACGACACGAAGCACATTGATTGGAAGAGTTATGGCCGGTCCGATCGGTACACGATCAAGCAGTACGAGCAAGAAACCAACTTCATCGCGCACCTGTTGGTCGATGGCAGCAACTCGATGCGGTACGGCGCCGGGGCCGCGAACAAGCTGGAGTACGCCAAGCTGTTGACCGCATCCC
>JANLRE010001148.1:0-2415 GCA_031368205.1 Fimbriiglobus sp.
TCAGCCCAGGGCCATGCCCTGGGAACTCCCACCCAGGGATCACGCCACCCAGGGAGTTCCCACCCTGGGTGGCGTGATCCCTGGGAACTCCCACCCTGGGAACTCCCACCCACGGTTCGTGACATCACCCCTATTTCTTCAACCCGTACAGCACGGCCGCACTTGCCAGTTTGAGGGCACTATCGCGGCTGTGGCCCAAGCAGTCGGTCGATTTGTGGCCTTCGAGCGAACAGCCGAGATCGTACTTGCTGTAAATCACCACCCAGCGTCCTTCGTACTTGATGCCTTCTAGAAACGGCGGCAGGTCGGCGAAGCCGGTTTCGTCACCGCCTTGGTTGGTTTTCTCCCGCCGTTTCACGGTTGTGATGGCAACGCCACCATTCAGCGCCGCAGAGTACAACTCGTCATTCTGCGGGATGACTTCGAGCTTCTGGTCGGGGTACATCTTCAGCACCATCGCTCGAAACGCCTGATCGAACTCCGCCTTGCCGCAACACGGGTCCGCCAAAAGTAGTCCACCACTTTGGAGATTGGCTTTGATGTTGGTGATTTCATCATCACTGAACGTGAACCGTTTCCGTCCGTGGAGGTACAGAAACTTATACTTCGTCAGGTCGAGGCTATCGGGCACCAACGATTCCTTTTCTAACACCACGTCAAGCCGGGCGTTCGCCTGGAGGTAGCCCATGACGTTGCGCATGGCAGCCGGTGCCGGTGCATTTTCCCCGGACAAGCGGAGTTGGCAGGCTTTCAAAAACCCTTTCGGCGGGTTACGAACGTCCTTACTGGAATCAATAATCCGCTTCACGGTCAACCGTTGTTGAGGCGGTTCCATGCCCGTTGCGTAGGCCACGATGTTGCCTGCAAGTCGAAACGCTTGCTCGCCGTGACTCACGTCTTTTTTCGCAGTGGGTGGCATGAACCGGGCTTCTTCCCAGTACCCGGCGAGCGGTTCCGGGCTGAAAACCAGTACGGTGCGGCAGCCCCGATCCAGGCATTCCAGTTTGGGAAATTCCGTCGGCGGTACGGCAAAGTAGGAACGCCAGATGGGGTGTTCGGGCGGCAACGGTTGCAGTTTACTATCGGGGAACAGGTCGCGGATCAGTTCTCGGAACCCGGTGGCGAACTCCGGCGAACCGCAACACGCTTCGGCAATCACGAAGCCGCCTTCTTCGATGTAGCGCTTCAAGATTTCCCGGTGTTGCCCACGCAACGCCGGTTTTTCGTGGCCGTTGAAATAGAGTATTGGTGATTGCACCAAGACACCCACTTCGGCCAAGATGTCTTCATTGCGGGCCAATTCTCGGCGTCGGGGGTCGTAAACTTGCCAACCGAGTGGTAGCCCCTTGAAGAGTTCGCGGCTAGCAAATTCTGCAATGTGGCGCGCATCATTATTCTTACGGTTCCAACCCACAACACCGGGATCACTGCCCTTCTCTTGTATGATTTTTTGGTCAGCCGATGTACTAAAGTCGCCGTAGGCCAACTTACTAATCAAGACCGGGGTTCGTCCCTTCGACAGAAACAATAATGCAAAGCTCGTGGAGATCACATTCACGGCGTCATATTCCTCACCGTCGTTTTGTGCCCAAAACCCTTCTTTCTTTTGCTGCTCGACTAAGAACTTGCACCCATCACGATACCAATCGGTTCGACCAAGAAAACGCTGTCCGGACAATCGGCCCACACGCTCTAAACCATACATATTATAATACGTAGATTGACCCCGCGAGAGGGTAAAGGTGAAGTTACGCCCGATGAAATTTAACCCGCGTGCGATCGGTGCGTTGGAATCGTACCGGCCACATTTTGCAGCAATTCCTGTTGTAACATCCAGTTGTTGTTGGCTTTGGTTCAACCCCATGCCCGCGATCACCAAGCCGGACACGCCCGCTACGGTCATGGTAAAACTGGGCGTTCGACCCTGGTTGGTGTACTTCCAATACCCAGAATCATCACCCTCTTTTTGTTGGCTATCAATGTACAATTGACGGATGGCAGTCCAATCCGCTTCACTCACTTTGGCACCGGCCATTTTCCCAGCATACAACGCCAATAACGCATATTGCGTATTGGAGCCGTCCGGTATGGGATCGCCTTCCCTTGGATAACTCCAGCCGATAATCTTGCCGTTCGATTTGATCGCCGTCCGCAATATCCAATCAATGTTGGTTTGGATGATGGGCAGGTCGCGGGCCTGTCTGGCTTCGGCAAATACCATCGTGGCTAACGCCACGGTGTAGGTCCAACTTGGCGGGATACTCCGCAAGTATTCTAGAGCGCCCTTGATCTCTTTTTCGTCAGTCTTCACGCCGCAATTTAATAACGCCAATGTCGAGAGCGCCGTCACCCCGCCTTCTAAACCCACGAGTTTAGTCGCCCAATACCCTTCCCAGTTGTTGCCATCTCGTTGTT
>JANLRE010001157.1:0-4971 GCA_031368205.1 Fimbriiglobus sp.
ACTATGGTTCCTGTGGCCGATCGGCTTCGTGGCGATCGCGGCACGGCGCACACCCGGCACACAATGGGTCTTTGCGGCAGCATCAACAATCCTCATGAACCTCGCACTGTTCGCAACCTACGACGGCTGGCACGGCGGTAGTTCCGCAGGCAATCGGTACGTGTTTCCGGCCCTTGTGATGGGATTTGTTGTGATCAGTGCCGCATTCCAAGTCGCTTGGAATGCCAACTGTGCGGGTCATTCAGATGGGGCAAAATCTGCGGGCCGTGCGGCTTAAACTTCTGGCGATGGCAGCACCACGTCCAATCAAAAAAATCCGCGCAGTTCGGCTCAAGTGGCACCGCACGCCACGGGGTTGGGTCGCACAGTTGTGCATCCTGTTCCACGCGAGATGCTGTCATGGAAAACGATGCGAAGTTGGGAATGTTCGCCGGTGTCGCGGCCGTGATCGTGATCGCCGTCGTGTACTTTCAGAAACCCGAAGCGACCGCCAGCGATCCGGTCAAGGTTATGGCGACGGCTGGGAATGCGACCACGCCGCCCAACGTCCCGCCGGCCGGGATGGTGGTCCCGTCCGCGAACAGTGGGTCGAAACAACCGACGCCATAAGCCCCGTTAGAAATCAAACGCCAAGCGTGTCCCGAAGCTGTGGACTTGGCCCTTCGCCAACGTATTCGTGACGTTGTCCCGGTAGAGGTAGTCGTAGTTGAACTGCATTTTTGCGTTCGGGTTCAGGTACCAGTTCAAGCCCAACGTCACGCTATTCAGCCGCCCGCCGTTGATACCCTTATCACTCAGGTTCAAGTAGGTATACCGGGCGGCCAGTTCCCAGGCCCCGATCCCGGCTGGCGTCCAACGGTCCCCGTCGAAGCCAAAGTTCGCCTTCGGAATGACACGGTTAAAGGTCGCGGTCTTCGGGTTCCACGAGCGATGCTCGCCCGTCAAAAATAGCATGGTTTCGGCGTAAAACCCCTGGAACGTTGCGGTCCCGACGTTCGGTCCGGTCCCGACACTGGCGTTGCGAATCAGGTTAGCAAGGTACTCGGCTTGGAACGAAACCGGCCCGATCGAGGATGCCGCTTCGAGGGCGAAAAGCGATTGCGACGACGCATTGATCGCGCCGGTATCCGCAATCAGGTTCAACAACGGGAACGGTGCGTTGCGAACGTCGTTGCGGATCCGAACGCGGACTTGCCCGCCCACCGGATCGCGGTAGCTCATGGCACCGCCGACGTGTAGGAAATACTTCTCGTCCGGGCAGTAGATCGGCAAGAACGCGACGCGGCCGGTCGTCGCGTACTGGCCGTCGCCCAGGCCGAAGCCGATCAAGTCGCTTTCGTTCTTAAACGCCCCGATCGCCGTATAGACGCGATCGTCCGCCCACGTCCGGAAGGCACTAATCCCTGGTGAGAAGCCGTTGTTAAACGCCGTGGCTTGCCCCGCATCGAACAGGTAACTCCGTTCCATAAATTCGAGGTTGCGGTAGCTGTTAAGGTGTTCCAGACCAATGGGTTCTTTCTGGTTCCCGATTCGCACGTTCCCCAGCACCGGCACAGCCTTGATCGTGATCCAGGCGTCCGTCGGGCCGGGCGAGTTGGAAACCGTTGACGCGGAAACCGGACCCGTCAAACCCGCCGGGCTGACGCCGTTCATGAATTCTAGTTCGAGCATGAAGTCGATGTTCTTGTACATCGTGCCTTCCGTCCGAATCCGCGCCCGCCTCGGGTTGACGCCGTCGTTGAACTTGCCCGTGCCCCCCGGAAACGTCTCTAACCCCGGCGACGCGGTATAGAACGCGGCGTCGTAGTGGACCGTTGCCCCGAGATGGACGACAAAATCTTTGTCCTTGGTCTGGATAAACAGCCCGTTGTTCCACACCACATCAAACGACGGCTTTTTCTCCGCCGGCTGTGCGTCCGCCATCACCGCGGTCGTTGGCGATGGCAAATTCGGGATCAGTTCCGACGACAGTACCGGACCAGTCGCAGGGAGAATCACCGGCTCTTGGGCAACCGTGATCCCCGCGAAAAGCACACCGATGAGACCAACCAATGTAATACGCAACTGAGTCTCCCCCAACAAACCTGATGGCGTCGTTGCGGGGCAATACTCAATGTTGAGCTTGTGAACAAGATGGATTTGATTGAACCGCCGGAGTGTGGGACAATCCCACTTGACTCGATAGCCCATTCGCTTGTATTGTGGGATTGATTGAAGGAGGCCACATGCTCAGCGAAACTCGAACCACTGACGCGAAGGCACGACTGGTCTTGCCCAAGTCGTTCGCCAACGCCACCGTCATTATTGAGCAAGTCAGCGAAACGGAAATCCGGGTTCGCCGCGCGCAGGTTGTTCCATTAGACGAAATGCCATTCCGCGAAGAATCGGCCTCGCCACTTTCGGACCGGGACCGCGACCGATTCCTGGGCCTGTTGGCGAACCCCCCCGCCGCAACACCGGCCCTTAAGAAAGCGGCGACCCGCCACAAGGCCCGCCGTGGTTGAGTGGGTTGTCGAGCCGTTCGGCAAACAGCATGACCGTGATGGCTTTACGTGCGGAAAGCCACCGCTCGACGACTTTATTCGCGCCCGTGTTAGTCAGTACGAGAAGCGGCGGTTGGGGAAAACGTTCGTTGCCGTGACCAAGGGTGAACCAACGATTCTCGGGTATTACACCCTGGCAGCCGGGGCCGTCTCGTATCAACATCTTCCCATCGACACGTCCCGCAAACTGCCAAAGCACCCGGTTCCCGTCGTCCTGTTAGCACGGTTGGCCGTCGATCAGTCCGCCCAAGGGAAACGACTCGGCGAGGGGTTACTACTCGACGCGCTTCAACGCGCACTCGATTTGTCCGTCGGCCTGGGTGTCTATGCAGTCGAAGTCGATGCCATCGACGACGACGCGGTCAAGTTCTACCAGAAATACGGGTTTTCACCGCTGCTCGACGATCCACTTCACCTCTACCTCGCGATCGTTACGATCGAAACATTGCTCGGTTAGCCTCACTACCGCTTTTCGTTGCCGACAATTCCGCCTTGCTCTGTTGAAAGCTGCCGATATAAGGGGTGGCTGCAAACTGTGGCAGGGATTGCCGCGAATCGGAAAGCTCAGAGGTGGGGCATGGACGCCGGGAATTGGACTTGTTGTCGGCTACGTTCCACGGCGTGCCTCATTCTAGTGGCCAGTTGCCAACTGAGTGTCGGATGTTCGCTGGCGTCCAAAGTGAGCAACAGCAGCATTTTAAGCCGATCGCAATCACCGGACTCGCCGGTTGCGCCCGTCGCGCCGGTGGTGTTGCCGACTGCCACTGTCCCTACCCCTGCTGGAGTTCCCGTCACGGCGACAATCCAAACCGAAACGCAACCCGCCATTGTGGCTGCTAGCGCCGTGAGAGCGGACCAAGCGGTTTCCCAAATCAACGTGGTGGCCATGATCGGCTCAGACGTTGTCATCACGAGCGCTGAAGTCTGGCAAATGGTTCGCCAACGGGTATCGGGGATGCCACCGGACCAACAGTTGACGGCTGAACAGCAAAAGGCCAAGGAACGCAAGATATTTGAAGAAGAGCTGCTCAATCTCATTAAGCGTGAACTGATTCTCGCGGACTTCTTAGCCAAGATTAAGAAGAATAAGCCGCAAGTGATGGACGAACTGAAAGACGAATCGGCCCGCATGGCGTCCAAGACGTTCCGGCAGTTCAAAATCCAGAACAACATCACGTCCGAAGACCGGCTCGCCCAAGCGCTGCAAATGCAAGGCATGTCGTACAAGGTGCTCCAACGGCAACTCGAACGCAACGCCATGCTGAGCCTTTACATGAGCACGTTCTTAAAGGACAAAGGCAAAGGCATCAGCGTGGTCGAAGTCCAGCGGTACTACGATGACAACCCGACCGACTTCAAGACCGAAGACAGCCTGAAATGGCTCGACCTGTTCATCAGCTACAGCCGCTTTAACACACCGGCCGAGGCACAACAGCAAGCCGCGAAGTTGCTGAAGCAACTCCAAACCGGCGCCGATTTCGTGGCACTTGTGAAGGAACACGGCCACGGCGACAGCAAGTTGCGGGCGGGCGAAGGCACCGGGAATAAGCCCGGCGAGATTCAACCCGCCGAACTCGCGCCGACCGTGCTGGCCCTGAAAGCCGGGCAACTGAGCGGCATCATCCCGACGGAAAACGGCCTACACATCGTCAAGGTCACCGACCGCGAAATCGCCGGCGTGCGGCCCTTCGATGAAAAGGTCCAAGGGTTCATCCGCCAGAAGTTGATGGGCCAAATCCAAGACCAAGAACGCGACAAACTCATCGAAGAACTGTGGCGCCGCACGACGGTGAAGATCGTCGAACTCCCGAAGTAGCAGGGCGTCACAACAGTCGATCGTTGATTTTGCTTGATGGCCCCGATAGGGGCCAAGGGATGTAGCCACGGGTGGAGCGCTTCGCGCAACCCGTGGAACCTGGACTCGGAATACTCAACGGGTGTGGCCAATTTTTCTGGCGGTTGAATTCTCTTGCTCTTCGGCCCTGAAAGGGACGTTCTAACAGCCCAGGGCCATGCCCTGGGGACCGGACAACGATTCGGGTTTTGGACCTGTCTGGACCTTTCATTCCCGATGACGGCAACCCGCGTGAACCGTCACTTGAGAGTTCCCAGGGCATGGCCCTGGGCTGACAGAACGTCCCTTTCAGGGCCGAATGACCTCAATGTAAACAGAGTACCAGAAAATTTTACCAGACTCATACTCTACTGCCCTGGAGGGGCAGAGGAATTCCTTCGCCCCTCCAGGGCGATTTGCGTGTGGGAGTAACTGTCCACGGGTTGCGCGAAACGCTCCACCCGTGGCTGGTATCTTACAAGTAGCCACTCGTTTCCCACTTCGTTCTGGGATGTGGCAACGACCAAACACGAAGGATGAGACCGTCTCGTGGCTCGGTTTTCCAAACCGCAGTGTAGTTGGGTCCGCCTTCGC
>JANLRE010000010.1:0-2430 GCA_031368205.1 Fimbriiglobus sp.
CATCGAGTCCTACGCCAAGGTGTGCGAGGCGGCGCGGGAGGAAGCCTATCAACGGATGCTCGAACACGCCAAGGAGCGGCGCGCCGATGCCCTGATCGGGGTCCGCTACGACGCGACCGAGTTCGCACCGGGAGTCACCGAAGTGCTGGCCTATGGCACCGCCGTCAAGCTGTCGCGGAGTTGATCCCGCCCATGAATCCGGCACGTGAAATCGAGGCGGATCTACTGCGGAATCTCGATCCATACAATGGCAGCACCAACCTGATCTGGAGTCCTGCCGATGTCTGGTGCTGTTCCGTTGAACGATGCGCAAACCCACAAGGCCGCCCTCCGCGAGCAAGCCCGCAAGAACCGGGTGGCGCAGAAGAACAAGGACGAAATCAGTCTGCAAATAGTCCACGCCTTCATGGCCTTGCCGCAATACGTCGCCGCGAAAACCGTGATGTTTTACGTCGATGCCGGCAGTGAAGTCCGGACACGCCACACGTTGCCCGAAGCCCTGAAGGGTGGGAAGCGCATCGTGGTTCCGTACTGCATCGTCGAGACGAACGAACTCGAACTGTTCCTCCTCGAAGACATGAACGAACTCGTCGAAGGGGCGTACAAGATTCTGGAACCCAAGGCCGAACTGCGGTCGGTGCCCGCCAAGAAAGTCCGACCGACGGACCTCGACCTCGTCATGGTCCCCGGCACGGCGTTCGATGCCCACGGCGGTCGGATGGGCCAAGGCAAAGGCTACTACGACCGCCTGCTAGCCCACGCTCGCCCGGACGCCCCACTTGTGGCTTTGGCGTTCGAGTGCCAAATCTTCCCGGAAATCCCCGTCTCGTCCCACGACGTTTTTATGGACCTCGTCATGACCGAAGCCACCGTCTACCACGGCAAAGGCCGCTAGGGGTGACACTCGGACAAGTCCCGGCGAACCGGCTGCGTAAACTGCCGGGTGGGCTGCCACAACCCGGTGGAGGGTTTATACCCAGGCGACTGACGTCGCCGGTTCGCCGGGAGTGCCAAAATCGAGAGGCATGCCGGGCTTGAATTCGGGCTTCCGGAGATGCCCAGGATTCGCTAGAGTGCCGCCCTTGTGACGCATTTTTTGACGACGCGAATCACGGAGGATAACGCGATGGCCGACGAAAAAGCTGGATCGGGTGGGGTCGCAGGGCATTTGAAGAGCTGGATCAAGGGCATCATCGGCATGGCACTCGGGATCGGCTCCGGAGTGGTCATGATGTACAGCAACGCCATCGTGGATAAGGTCATCAAACCGACGAAGCCGGTGGCCAACTTTGCGGTGACGACCGACGGTTTGACGGTCACCTTCCAGAACCACGCGACCGGCGATTCCGGGTGGTGGGACTTCGGGGATGGCACCCCGTTGGAACCGTTCGACGCGACCAAAGAAACGATCGCGCACGCCTTCCCGAAACTGGGCAACTATAACGTCAAGCTGACCGTGCGGAACTTCCTGAGTGAAGAAAACGTCCGCCAAGTCCCGGTGGAAATCGTTCAAGCCCTGCAAACGTTGCCGATGTCGATCACCGGGTTAAAAATCGAAGCGTTGGGTGATCGCTCGATCGCGCCGGCGGGGTTCCGAATCAGCGGTGAAGTGAAGAACGCCGAAAAGGTGGTGTTCGACCTCGGGGGTAAAAACCTAACGACGGACACGGAAAATGGCGTGTTCGAGAAGTTGTGGGTTCTCGATAAGCCGGGCGAGTACCCGATCCGCATCATCGGGATCACGGGGAAAACGGTCATCAAAGAAGAGGCCAAAGTCACGGTGTCCGCGCCGGCGGTCGGGTCCGTCTCGGTCGTGTTGCGGGTCTCCGACTCGGGCATGACTGTGGAAAAACGCCCGTTCCCTCAGACCCTGGCGATTCCGATGTCCAAGAAGGGTGAGAAGACCTTCGACAAAGTCGTGAACGCGGAACCGGGGTTCACAATCACCACGGCGACCCTCGGCAAAGTGGCCAGCCCGGCGGTCAAGAACGTCAAGATCGACGTGGCCGCGGATAAAAAGTCCGCCAAGATAACAGGCGAATGGACCGGCACCCCGGAAACCGCTACTAAGACGGCCGGCGGTTCGGACGTGATGATTCCCTTCACCCTCGCTCAAGAAAAAACAACAGCTCTGGAATTGCCAGTGCAAACGGTTTCGGGCGTGTTCGGCCCGGACAAGACGCTCAACATTACTCTGCCGCCCCAACCGCGAAGTGTCACGGGGAGCCAACGAAAGATTCGGCTCGAAGTGGTGCAAACGACCGCCGACGGTCGCCAGCAAACGATCCACACCGAACCGGACGTGAAAATGCCGTGGCAAGCCACGGCCTCTCGCCCCAACATGGGCTACGGCTTCGGCGCTGCCATCAATAACGGCACCTTCCAAGCCCGCATGACCCAACAAGCCGCACGCTGAGAAGCGTCTTGTCG
>JANLRE010000014.1:0-8481 GCA_031368205.1 Fimbriiglobus sp.
GACTCCACACAAAAATTTTACAAATTTCGGTAGGGACTGTCCGGATCACCAACGAGATGTGGTAACAACCGAAAACGACATTCACCACTGAAAGCCACAGATCAAACCAAAACAGTTTCGCTCTTCTCTATGTCCCGTTCATGGGGTCGGGCAAATGATTTCTCTTGGTTTTCGGCCCTGAAAGGGCCGAAAACCACGTAGAAATCATTTGCCCGAAAAAATTTGCCTGACCCCCATACACGGGTCACAGAGCTAAACAGAATTGGTATGATCCGTGGCTTTCTGTGGTGAATGGAGTTTTTGGTTGTCACCACATCTCGTTGCGTATCCGGATAGTCCTGACGGAAATTTGTAAAATTTTTGTGTGGAGTCCCGAGTTTCTCTCGCAGATAGCATAAGTTAACGCTACGATAGCTCAGTAGTGTGAATACGTACCTGGGGTTCATGACCATGACGACGACAAACAAGCGACTTTTGTCGGCTGTGCCGGCCTTGTTCTTAGTAACCGTGGCAGCCGTGCTCACGATTAGCTCCATTTCCGGCACTTCGCTGGCTTCCGTCAAGGAATTGCCACGACGTGCGGATGTCCAATCCGTCACGCCAGACGGCCTTTCGCCTGCCACGACGACCCGCGATTGGGTCGAAGTTGATGGCACCCGCACCCGTGGCGGTTTCCGTTAATCCGGAGCCAGGTTCAACCGAACACTTTTGCCGATTTCACACTCCACCGGGTGCAATAACCGATGCCCGGCAGTGGCCCTCATGAAGTTTTTGACGGATCAGATTCTGACCGTCTCCCTGTTGCGCGTGCTTTGCGGCGTGCCGGGGAAGTGTTGTTGCTCGCGCTGGTCGTCCTTTCTCCGTGGCCTATTGCATGTAATGAACCGGCGTTCGAGTTAATTCTCGGTGCCGGTATCCTGACTCTGGTTGGCCTCTGGCTTGCGTATTCCACGCTGGTCGATCGCTTCACGTTCTGCCCTGATATTGTTTCCGTTTGTTTGGCGGGGTTGATTCTCTGGACTGCGATTCAACTCATCCCCCTTCCCGAATTCGTTGTCGGATGGATTGCGCCAGCCCGTTTGGATTGGCATCGGGACTTGCAACCGACACTCTCCGAAATGCTTCCGGGAAGTCTGGCCACGACTCCGCGATCTACCTTTTTGCCCCTCACCGTTGACACTTCGGCGACTCGGACTTTCTTGGCACGAGTGCTCGGATTGCTGTTGCTGTATGCCGTGGTGCGAAACTGGTTGGCGACCCGGAACAGCCTTACGAAGTTAGCTTGGGCGATGACGGGCAACGGTGTCGTCCTGGCGTTCATTGCCATCCTGCAATACTACTCCGGTCCCCGGAACCTGATCTTGTGGACGTTTCCGGTAGACAACAACGCAATTTTCGGACCGTTCGTCTGTCGGAACCACTACCCCGATTACGCCAATTTGTGCTTGGGCTTCACGATTGCCTTGCTCCTCACGCGCCGGTCCCGGACCCCGGATGACCATGCCCCGAACGGCTTTGCTACGGAATACGATTTTCGTGACGTAAGTCCTTACGAGATCGCCATAAGTCCATATCCGAAAGCTCCACGACAGTATTCCGTAGCAAAGCCTTCCCCGAACCATGACGGGTCGTGGCAAACCGCGCGGTTCCTGGTCCTGGTCACGGCGGTCGGGTTTTTGTTCGTCAGCGTGGCGTTCAGTTTATCGCGTGGCGGTTTGGTGGCGACGATTGCGGCCACCGTTCTCACGTGGTTAATCACGCGGTTCGGGGACGGCAGCGAGAAAAAATCGGCAGGTCACACGAACCCGACCCGGTTCGCATTAGCCGGTGCGGTCGCTGTTGGCGTCGTCGTGATGGCTTGGTTGGGGTCCGACGCCATTGAAAAGCGGTTCGGGAGTTTGGGTGGAAATGAAGGGTTGATTGCCCGCTTGCCACTTTGGCGCAACGGCTTGCGAACGCTCCCCGCGACCTGGAGCACGGGTAGCGGCGCGGGCACATTTACCTGGACCGAACCGATCGGACGCATCACCAACGGTGGCATTTTTTATTACGACAGTGCCCACAATGAATACCTCGAAGCACTCCTCGAAGGCGGGGTGATCCGGTTCGGACTCACTCTGGTGTTGGCGTTCGGAACGCTGACCGTCATCGGTCGGGGGTATCTGGAACGTCGGGACCGCTCCGTGGGTCCGATGCTACTCGGCATCGGGTTCGGTCTCGTGGCATTAGTCCTCCACTCCGTGGTCGATTTCGGGATTCACATGCCGGCCATCGCGGCGACCGCTGCGATTGTGGCGGGTTTCGGGGTGGCTGCGGCGGTGGACCCCTCGTTTGTGCCGCCACGAATCCGCGTCCGTAAACTCCGATCCGGGGATGCGACCACGACCGTGCTACCGCCGGACGTGACGATCGAACTGACGAAACCGGGCAGCCCGAGTTGGGTCGTCACCGGGCCGATGATCGTCCTCCTCGGTCTGTTCCTTGGTGCGGCGGCGATCATGGTCACGTTGGAAGTCCGCGGTCGGGTTCGTTCGGACCGACTGAAAGTGCAAGCCGAGGCGGCGTTCTGGAACCTCAACGACCCGGATCGGTTCGCCCGCCGTGCGGAATTGTTGGAGTTGCGGGCGAACGATCGGCCTGATGACCCGACGGCATTGATCGACGCCGCACAAGGCCACATTGACGCCGCGGTTGCCGCGACCTGGGCACCCGCCGCCGGCGTGGTCGGTGGCGCGATGGGGTTTGCTCAACCGCCCCAAACCATGAACCCAATCGTGATTGAGCGACACCTCGTACCGGCGCTCCGCTTTCTGCAAGCGGCACGGGCCACGAATCCGTTGGCAGCGAAAGCCCATGCGCGGTTGGCTGTTTACGCCCAGTATTGCGTTCAAAGCGAGCCGGCGACGGTTCACTTTGCTCGGGCCAAGCGGTTGTTGCCGACCGATCCGGACCTCTGGTACTACGCAGGGCGTGAAGCGTTTCGGCGGGGTGATGAAGTCGCAGCTCAAGCGGATTGGCAGCACTCGCTGTCGCTTTCTAGTCAACACCTTAAGGCCATTTTGAACGAGCTACGGGGCCGCCTGACCCCTGAACAACTGCGTGCCAATTTGCTCCCGGACGACCCGCTTTTGCTGATGGCAACGGTGGACGAACTCTTCCCCGACCGGGATACGCAAGCGGTGCAGCGGCGACCGTTCTTGGATCGGGTTTTGGAACTGACTCGGGGTCGATCGGTTATCACGATCGACCAACTCGTCGCACGGGCCATCGTTCTGGACGAACTCGACCGAACGGACGAAGTTTACGACATCTGGGTGAAGGCCGTGACGGCCGATTCCGATCGCGTGGATGTCCGCGACCGATTCGCCCGGTGGTTGGAAAAAGAAGAACGCTACGAAGAGGCCATTCCGCACATCGAATGGCTCCGCCAACGCAGCCCGAACAACGGCAACTTGCAAGACCGCTACGATGCCGCCCGCCACGCCCGACGCCTCGGGGTCGAAATCAACAAGGATTGACGCGGATCTCGCCGCCGGGTTGCCAGTCGAACACAACCACACCTGCCGGTTCCCCGACGGCAATCGCGGGAATCGGTAGGCCGAAAAGTTCACACGGCCTTCGGGTCACCATGTCGATGGCGTCGCGCAAAGTCAGGTCGGTCATCTTCAATAACTGACTCACGCAATGATCGGTGAAGTGCCCGGAACCCGCGAGGAACGGGGTATTCGGCACGATGACTTTGCCACTAACTTGCACGTCAAATTCTTGCCCCCACTCGGCGTAGCGACCCGGCGGAAGCCCGGCGAGACTGCTAGCGTCACACGTCAGAATCAACCGTTGCGGTGTTTTGACCCGAACGATGGACTTGACCACACTCGCGGGCAGATGGTGGCCGTCCGGGATGATGCTCGCCCACAGGCGATCGTCCGCAAGTTGCTCCCAAATGTAGTTGTCATGGCGTGGTAACATCGCGTGACAGCCGTTGCCAAGATGGGTGCTGATCTTCGCACCGGCATCGACCGCCGCGCAGATTTGCGCTCCCGTCGCAGCCGTGTGGCCGATGGCAACGACGACTCCCGTCTCGGTCAATTGTTCGATGAATCGCAGGGCGCCAGGGCGTTCCGGGGCGAGCGTGACCATGCGAATCTGCCCGCTTGCGGCATCTTGCCAGCGGCGAAATTCGTCCCAGTCCGGGTCACGAATGTGTTCTTTCGGGTGAGCGCCACGCGGGCCATCCTCAGCAGACAGATACGGCCCTTCGAGGTGATAACTGGGAATGCTGTGGGCTAACTCCCCGTCCGCTTCCATCGCCGCAGTCAGTGTCGTGAAGCCGTGCAAAATCGCCGCAAAACTTCCGGTGATGAGCGTCGGCAAAAATCGACCAATGCCGTGATTGCGACAAGTCTTCGCAACGGTGTAGATTTGATCCGCAGTCAGAGTCGGCGAGTTGAAACTGATCCCAAGACAGCCATTAATCTGCACATCAAAAAAGCCCGGCGCGATCCAAGGCAGTGACGCCGGGCTGACACCGACGAGCAATTCCACGCCAACAATCCGGCCCGCCTCAATGCGAACCGTCAGCGGGTCGCCCGTCGCGTAGTGTCGGGCGTGGAGAGTAGTGGTGAGTGGTGAGTGGACAGTGGATAGCAAGATGATTACTCTCCGGTCTTACTATCCACTATCCACTGTCCACTATCCACTACTTAGTTCTTGAACACGTTGTGGCACGCGGTGCAGTTGGTGTCGAGGGCCTTCAGCTTCTTGGACAGTTCCGGCTTGGAGGCTTTGTCGCCCTTGGCGGCTTCGGTGGCAATGTCTTTGCTAATGACACCCATCTCTTTGCTCCACTCGTCCCACTGCTTTTTCTTCGCGCCGTCCTTCGCATTGTCCGGGGCGAACGCCTGGGTGTACTCGGCAACGGCGTTGACGCGCCCGGCGAGGACGCCGATGGCTTTGGGGTCCGTGACGGCCTTGGCCGAGCTACGGATGTCGGCTTCAATGTTCAGCCCGCCGACCGTGGACTTGCGGAAGCACGACATCACTTCGTCGAGGTCAAGTTTGTGCAGCGTGTCCAGTTTCAGCGGCTTTTTGTCGCCCCCTTTGGGGTCGGACAACCCGGCGGCAGCGGTCTTGGCGCCCGCAATGTCTTTCTTGGCGAGGGCTTCCGCGATCTTCAGCGCCTGTGCCCGAAGGGCGGCCATCTTGTCGCCGTCTTTGCCGTCCAGGTTGTTCTGGGCGTGAAGGGCCAGCAGCATCGCCACGGCCTTCAACGTGGGGATTTCTCGCTTCTGCGGGTCTTTACTCAGCCCTTTTTCCAAGAACGCCACGTCCGCAGCAATCGTGTTGGCCCCGATGCCGACTGGGAGTTCATCTTTGGCCGAGGTCAACGTGACCGGGGTGACAACCCACATTAACAAAAGCAACCCGGTCGCCCCGACCACGCAACGAATCCACTGGTTAGACACGAATAGTCTCCTCAAATTGCCAAGATTATCGAACAGATACGACCAAGGGTTCCCGTTCCTATTCGCAATAAGACCCCGCAACCCCGGTCGTGACACGGTAGGTAACTGTATTATTGCACGGCCGGTCAAGTGGGAGGAGTCTTTCCGAACGATATTCTCCAAGGGTGCAACAAAAAGCTCTTGGGTGCTCAAATAAGAATGTTCACCGCAGAGTCGCAGAGGACGCAGAGAGATCCGTTAGAATTGGTCTCGGATTGCTCGGCGCTCTCTGCGGTGAATACGCTTTTCAGAGACCCAGAGAATTGAGTGACACCTACTTCAGTCCTAAGAGAAAATCGCCCAGATCGGAGAGGTCTTTGGCGTTGAGTTTGTCTTCCGGAAAGGCCGGCATCCGAGACATCGGCTTGTGCGATTTCGCATCGCGCACGTGGGCCATCAACCATTCCTTGTCGTGCTTTCCCCCGACTTGCGCGAGGTCCGGCCCCTTCATGCCTTTACCGGGGCCGCCTCCGCCGGGGCCGCCTCCGCCGGGGCCGCCTGCAGGTGGACCGCTCGCAGTTGGTGAACCGGGCGTGTGGCATCGGGCACACCCCTGCGTGTCGTAAACCGTTCGGCCTGCCGACGGAGGGCCGTCGGGCGTTGTGTCCTTGGTCACCTTGGATTGGTTGGCAGGGCCGGACTGGGCCGTGCCGGGGTTGCTCGGCTTATTACAAGCGGCTACCATCAGGATGACATAGCCGAAGCTGAGGGCGAGAGTGAACCGGCGCATGGGGAATCTCGTTGAAACAACAATAAGTACAACGCGGTGAATCGCTTCCGGAACTGAGTCCGGGAACGAACCCGCCACTTCCGCCACGACCGACGCTCCGCGAAAGGGTTGCTCCGAGCAACGGGGAAGTCAATACTGCAAAATGGCGAATGGTGTTCACTGTTTAGTAACGACCCGACACATGGCAATGGCTTCTACCGCAGGGCCTTTCCGTGTTTCAACTGGTAGGCGGGTTCGATCTGCACCCAGTCAGGTTTTCAAAAGTTGTGTCAAATGAAAGACCGCGATTTGACCGACTGGTTACGGTCCTGCGACAACTCCTTCCCGCAATGCCTCACGGCAACATCACATTTTGCATTTTGAACGGCACTTCAACGGTGAGCGGTTTGTTGCCGGTCATGGTGAGCTTGTAGGGGGCGCCGTGGCCCATGTGCTTTTGGAACACGAGTTCGTATTCGGCGGTTTGGCGGATGCCGTCGTCGTTCATGTTGGAGCTTTGAATCAGCGGCGTGAGCAACGTGCGACCCTCGACATCGGTGAAGCGAAACTGCGACAGGTTGCCGTTCATCAGGCCGCCGTTGTCGATCACGGCAAAATTATTGACGCCACCGAATCGGTTCTGGCGCGCCAGTGCCCAGGGGTTCGGGCCTTCGGTGCGGAATCGCAACGACGTGCGGCCGTCCGGCAACGTGCTGGTGTTCAAGATCGTCAACTTCGTATCGTTCGGCCCCACGCGGGTTGCGCCGCTCGACTTCGAGAGGTCGGTAAACGACAGGACTTCCTGATTCGTCAGCGTCACGATGCCGGACACCGAACCGTGTAGCACTTTTAAGGAGCGGATCATGCGGTCATCGCTTTTCAAAGTAACTGGCACGACACGCGGGTTGGGACGCCCACTTGATGGCGATTGACCGCCGTAGCCGTCCAGTTGCCACCCGACTGGTAAGCCACGGCCGAAGACCGCTTCGTTGTAATAGTTGTTCGGGTTCGACGGAGCGGTCGGGTGGGAGATCATGATCGGGCGTCCGGTCTCGTCTTCGGCCCGCTCAATCCGGACTGTGGTGACTTCTTCCCAACGCAAATTCGTGGGCGGCGTGACATCCAGATTGAAGATCACTTGCCCGGAACCGCGAATGATGCGGTTACCTGGGAACCGGGCGGGCAGTGCCATCACCCGGATCGCGCTGCTACGGTCACCGGAGAGAATCGCGGCTTTGCCGTCCGCCCAGGTGACCGGGACTTGGTTCGCGGATTCCGATGCGTTCGCCACCGGCCCGTAGTACGAAACCCGCCGTCGGCCCATGAACTGGTCCGACGATCCGACCGGGGGACCGCTCAGTTCTTCGCGGAAGATTTCATGCAAACCGGCTGCAACGCGGAACTGCTCGACGGCCTCCCAAACCGGCACTGTTGCGGTGTTCACGGTGACGGGTCGTTGCAACTCCGCGACTCGCTTCAAATCGAGTTGCAAATTGACCCCCGTCTTGGTGCGGAGGTCGGCGACGGCTTTGCTGAGCGGTTCATTGACGTATTCGAGCTTGACCAACTTTGCCGTGATGTACCTCGCCGAATTGGCGGTCCGCTGGAGTTCATGCGCAATCAACGCCGCCCGCTGCCGGACTTCGGCATCGGGGTGCGTGACGGCGGCTAATTCGAGGGGTAACAGGTTTTCGACACCGGCGTGCAGCAGATGCTTTTGGGCGACTTCGCGTTCCGCGAACACCGGGTCGCCCAATTTTTCGATGAGCGAATCCACGGCAAGCGTAGTCGGCTCTGCCGGGAACGCGGTTCCCGTGACAAACCCAATCGCCATCAAAGTCCAAAGCCAGCACCGCATGGGTCGATCCTTCCGGAAGCCGTGTGTCGAGAATCCTGGTGAAGCGGCGGACAGTCCGAACCAATCCACTTTAACGGTTCCCCCCACCCGCACACAAGAAACTAACGCCGAAAGTCCGAAATCGACTCAAGTCCTTGGGCAAGCTGGTCGGATCCGGAAAGATGTGCGGGGCGAGCGGCGTGCTGGTTCGGGTCATTCGGCGGCTTTCTCGCCGGGTGGCAGGTAGCCGATGCCGATCTGCCCTGTGCTGCCGAAGAAGGTGATCGGCCGCGTCAGGATTTGTCCGGTCCGCTTGTAGTCCTTCCCCGGATGGGGGTAGTAGGGTTCCATGCACTGGATGTTATCCCCGTCGCGGTTGAAGATGACGTTCATGTGCGTGCCGCCGACCTTCGGGTAATTGAAGATCACGA
>JANLRE010000032.1:0-5335 GCA_031368205.1 Fimbriiglobus sp.
CCGACACCCACGACCGTTGTTCTGGGGACGGGAGTCGTTGCGAGTTTCAATTCGGTGCTACTGGTGAATCTGGTAGCCGATGTTGTACAACCGCCAAAACCCGTTGCGGTGCCACCAGCATCAGTAACTCCGACCGCACCAACTCCGGTGAAGCCGGACATCCAAGCACCGCCAGTTCCACCCGTTCCGGTCGTGGTCACAATCCGCATCGAGCCACCGCTTAACAGGCCGGCTGCGCAATCGCAATACGTCGCTGGCAATTATCGCGTCGAAGTCCAAGTTAGCCCGTCTGGCACGTGGCAACAATCGTCGTCTGATTCACAAATGCTGGCAACGACGGTCCGCAGCTTGCCAATAACCCCGGTGTTTTTCGTCGCAACGCCAACCGAGATTGTTGAACCGAGTACCCCAGTGGTGCGACAATCGTCTGTTGTCGCTGATGTGCTATCCCGACCGTCCCACGTCACCGAACAGGCGGTTGTGGATTTGAAAACCTTGCCCGAACTCCCTTCACCCGCACCAAGCCGAAGCCCGCCTGTAACCACGGACACGGCGTTGCTAGTGGAGGCGATCCTCTCCCGATTCGCCGCCGAAGTGTTACCACCCGAACCGATTACCCGACCGGAAGAAACCCGCGCGAAATCCCCACCCTACCTCCGGTGGCTGACGTTTGCGGTGTTGACGAGTCTGGCGCTACGAACTTGGATCGTTCCGCCGAACCGCAACCGGACCAAGCATCAATTCTGAAAATAACCGACCGGATTCGCACCGCTGTCGTGCCTCTAGAAATAGCACCATTATCTCTTGGAGGATGAACGATGTCGAAGCGACCGAAGCAAAAATTACAAATCACCCCACTCGAAGACCGCACCACACCGGATGCGACCCCGTTTCACCTGGACCCGTCGTTTGGCATTGCCGGGCAAACGTACATCACCCCAGACCTTGTGCCTACTGTGCTCTACGGTTCGCCCTTGGATTCTGCGCTTCGTCCCGATGGCAAAATCTGGGTGCTAGGCACCCTCGGCGGCGCACCCGTTCTCGCGCGGTTCAACCCGAACGGCACGCTCGACACCACGTTCGACGGCGACGGCCTGAAGTCGCTCGTTCCGTGGTCGGATACCACTTCGGGGCTATCCTTGTCGAAACTGGCGATGACGCAAGACGGCGGCGTGATTCTCGGCGGAAGTGTTACGGTCAATCCCAACGGCTCGAATACCGTCCCGTACTACTGGGGCGGGTACAACACGGATTTCGTTGCCATCAAACTCACGGCGGGTGGCGCCTATGACACCGCGTTCGGGGACGGCGGACACGTCACCGTGGATGTCGATACGCCGGACCAAACGACGCAAGAATCGCTGGTGGGCATGGGCATTACCACGGACGGAAAGATCGTTTTGGCCGGGAATGTCAACCAAAATTACTTCATTTATAATGATGCATCAATCCCGAGACCCGTCGTCGTTACAACGGACAGCATCTACCCACCGCCTTACCACAACTTCACACCAAAGTTTGCCATTGTCCGCCTGACCGCTGATGGCAAACTCGACAATACTTACGATGGCGACGGGAAATTCATCCTCGAATCGACGACGGATCATCTGGGGAGTTTCCAGTCTGTGGCAATTGATCCTAACGGTGTCGTGATCGTGGGCGGAACCCGACGAGTCGGGGCCGATAACTTCAACTTCCTCTACGAAAATGGCAATCCTCCGCCCCCGGCTACCCGCGAACTGTACGCCGTGGCTGCCCGCATCACCGCCGACGGCCACCTTGACACGACATTTGACGGCGATGGATACGCCGAGATTTTGGTCCGCAATACCACGGCTGCGATCTCGCCGTATTCGGCTCCCTACTCTTACGGTCAGTGGCTCGGCATTCAACCGGACGGACGCATCGTTGTCGGGACAGCAACGGTAGCGCAAATCGACTTGAATGGGATGTCTCTCACAGAGTTCGACTTGGTGCGATTCGACCAAAGTGGCCACGCGGACAGTTCCTACGGCGATCAAGGCTTTAAGCGAATTGATTTGTCGATCAAAGACGCTCAGTACCAATCGTTGACCGTCGCGGGAGTAAATTTTCAAACTGATGGCAGTATGTTCGTCGCAATCCAGACACCGGCACCGTATCCGGTCTACCCCGTAAACTTCACCAGTAATAATTCACTCTTGCCATCGACCACGCTCTACCGCTTCACCACGGATGGCGACCCGGACACGCGACTGTCACCGGACGGCAAACTCCTGCTGCCCCAAACTACGAAGGGTAGTTCGCTCCAAGGGTTTGAAGTCCTCGTCGATCAATCCGGGCGGCTCGTGATTACGGGCCAAACGGAAAGTACCTCGGCCCAAGCTTCCCGAATTGGCTTGATGCGGTTGACGCAGCAAACACCGGCTAAACTATCAGGCCCGCTGGTTCTCACGGGAACGGATGGTTCTTCGCAACAGTTCGCCACGGATAGCGCTGGTAAACTGGTGCCGAACGGCGTCTCAACGCTAGCCTCAGCAACGGCTCACTCCCGTTCGATTCAGGCGGACGTGGACGGCGACGGGTTCACGGACACGGTCTACTTCGACGGCCCCGGCGGCGGCTCGAACGTCGTGGTTGTTCGGGGAGTTGATCCGGCCAACCCGGTCCAGGCCGCGGTGTCCCTCAACTTCAACGCTTACGAAGAAAGTTACAAGGGTGGCATCTACCTCGCCGCTGCCGACCTGGACGGAGACGGCGGGGCCGAGCTGATCGTCAGCCCGGACGCGGGCGGTGGCGCCCGCATCGAAGTCTTCAAACTGAAGGGTAGCCAGTTCGTGCAACTGGACAACTTCATCGCGTTCGATGACACCGAGTTCCGGGGTGGTGCCCACGTGGCGACCGGGGACGTGAACGGCGACGGCACGCCGGACTTGGTCGTCACGGCGGGCGTGGGTGGCGGGCCGCGAGTGGCGGTTTATGACGGCAAGGGCTTGACGAGCATGGCGAGTAGCCCGCGTCGATTGATGGGCGACTTCTTCGCCTACGACGATGCCAATTCCATCAACCTCCGCAACGGAGTTACAGTGTCTGTCGCGGATCTGAATGGGGACGGCAAAGCAGATCTCGTGTTCGGCGCCGGTGTGGGTGGCGGCCCTCGGGTCTATGCCCTGGACGCGGCCATGTTGAATAGCTCCGGCGTGGCGACCGCCCAGGCCAACCCGTTAGCCAACTTCTTCTGTAGCGACCCGAACGGACGAGGCGGGATCAGCTTGGTCGTCAAGCAAGCCAGTGACAACACCCCGTACCTTGCCGTGACGGGAGGCGATTGGCTCGGCAAAGTCTACGTCTACCGCAGCCAGGATTTCCTAACTTCGCCGACCAGTGCGCCAGCCGTGTTTCAGCAAATCGAGCTACCCGGAAACACGTTACAGGGGGTCTATGTCGGGTAGACCAGACTTGTTGGGTGGGCGTCAGGGACGTTGGTAGAAAATTTCCACACGCTCGCAGCAGACTGGTTTTCAACCCCAATGGGGTTGTTCGATTAGCCCAGGGTTGCGGACCTCCGGTCCGTTACCCTGCGAACTGCACCCATTGCCAACACACTTCCTGAGGTGGAAGCTTCCCAGGGCGGAAGATCTCGCCCAGGGCGGAAGCGTCCCAGGGCGGAAGCGTCCCAGGGTATCGGGCCTTCGGCCCGCAACCCTGGGCTAATGGAACAACCCCGTTGGGGTTGAAAACCAAGATCGAGAGACAAACTTTCACCAACGTATACGCCGCCCATCACCATCAGCAGTGACCATGTTGCACAAGGCTCAGAATGGCGAACACACGATTCCTCTCAGCGTAGCGGTTGTTCGAGTTGCGGGAACTGCGATTGGTGCAACGCCTCTGCGATGTATCAGGGTTGAACGGCCACACACTTCCGGTTGTTGGTCATCTCGATTCGGATTCTCCGGCAAGTTGGCCGTCGTTGACCCGATTCCACAGATAGAATTAACTCGCCGCGCGAACGATCAGCCGCCCGGTTTGAAGGAACCATCATGAACCGTACTACTCTGTGTCTCGCAGTAATCGTTGGCGTTTTGGCGTCGGACTGTCCGGCGCCGGCCATTGATCTCGGGCTAGGCATCTTGAATAAGAAGAAGCCGAAGGCGGACCCTCCGTCGCGCGCCAAGCTCCTGTTGGAAACCTTGCGTACCGACCCGGACGAGTCCAAACGGAAAGCCGCAGCAACGGAACTGCGTGGCTTGGACCCCCGCAATACACCGGACCTGATTACGGGGCTGGTGAGTTCGTTGCAAAAAGACCCCTCGCCGATTGTGCGAATCGAGGCTGCTGAATCCATCGGCATCATGAAGCCGATTTCGCAACCCGCCGGGTTGGCGATGGAAGCGGCCATGACCTCCGATCCGGACACCAAGGTGCGTGACGCTGTGAAGTCAGCGTTGTGGCAGTATCACCTGAACGGCTACCGCACCCCACCGAGTGGTAGCCCCCTGGCCACCCAGACGACCGAACCGCCGATTGCACCCAAGAACACGAACGCCGTCACTGTGGCCAAGCCGACGATGCCGAAGCTGGGCGAACCGGGATTCCGCCCGATTACCAACACCGTTGGGAAAGGCGTCCTAGTGCAATCGACCCCGGAACCACCAATCGCCAAACCGAAACCATCACCGACCGCCGCACCCCGTGGCCCGGCGCTGTTGCCCACGCCGATGCCTTCGATCAAGCCTGAAATGACGCTACCGACGCCGTCCAACTTGATCCCGACGCCGATGCCCAGTACGCCTCTAACGAACGTACCCACCGTCAGCATTCCGCCACTACCGACTGCCCCGGAACTACCGACAACGTCAGTCCCCTTGCCAAGCATCCCGGTGATCCCAATCCCAATGATCCCGGTGTCACAGACGAATGCTCCCACAGTCCCGGCAGCCAAGAACTTCTAACCGTGTTCACTCCTCGTGAAGCCGCCGCAAGCCGTCAGGATTGGTCCCCTGACGGCTTGCGGTTTTTCAGTTTTCGGCCCCAAAGGGGGTCGTTCTATTCGCCCAGGGTTGAGTGACTGCCCCCACTATTCCCCGGCGTCGCCGAGTTTGTTGCCACTGATGCCGCCGCGTTTGTGTTCTTGCTGTTGCTTGTAGACGGCGAGGTCGCGGCGGAGCTTGGCTTGGTGTTCGTCGCGCATTTCGCGGTAGATGCCGAACCAGTAACGGCGGGTGGCGATCGCGTCAATGAGCGCCAGCCCCAGCAACCCGAACACCAGCACCACGACCACGATCCAGTACACGCCCCAGAAGCGGACGAACTGCTTTTGTTCGTCGGTCGGTGGCGGCTTGGGTGCGTCCGG
>JANLRE010000043.1:0-5169 GCA_031368205.1 Fimbriiglobus sp.
AAACTGTCCCATGCTGATTGACTTCGGTTCCAACAGCGAGCAATAGCCGTTGTTAACATGTTGAAGTACGCCATCGGCAACATGGGTGCGAAGTTTCTTGTGATCGGGGTCCGCCAACTTGTGATAAACGACTTTGGCGAGAACGTCGTTCTCCTCGGCCAGTCGAATCAATTCGTCGAGTTGCGTCAAAGAAAGCACCGATGGTTTTTCGATCAAGACGTGCTTCCGTGCGACGAGGGAAACCTTGGTCGGCTCAAAATGTCGGTCATCAGGCGTCGCAACGCACACGGCTTGGATGTCGGTCGCCAAGAGTTGAGAGATTGAATTTTGACCAGAGAAACTGTCGATCTGTGACAGGGCATGTGGTGATGATTGGCGGTAGAGTTCGACACGGGAGCCGGTCCGTGTGGCAGCGGCAACCAAAGGCACGCGAACAGTTCCGAAGTGGGAACGGTAGAAGCCGTGGTGGCCAGCCTGCTCGAAGAACGGACGGTAAGTCTCGTCGAATATCATTCCGAAACCGGCCATCCCGGCTCGGATGGTGTGGTGCGAGTACGTGGTGTTCATGGTGAAGAAAGTCTAGGAAAAGCAGTGAAAGAGTGAAGATGGCCACATGTCATAAACAAAACATAACTTTTGTTATCGGACACGGCTAGATGATCCTAGGTTTTCCTTGTGGATGCCCTGTGCTGTAGTCGAGTCCGATAATGTATATTATGTTTAGTTAAAGTGCCTGTTTCTCAACCTTTCAACACGGATGCAGCCACTTAGCACACCACAGTCTGGAATAACCCCATGTTGCGAAACTTGGCGTACCGTTGATCGAGAAGGGTTTGAGTCGAAAGTGGATTCAGTTCCCGGAGGTAACGGATCAGTGTCGCTTTCAGGATCGCGCCCATTTCGCGTGGCGAACGGTGGGCAGCGCCGACGGGTTCGGGAATCACTTCGTCCAGCACGCCCACTTTTTGAAGGTCGCTTCCTGTCAGGTGCAGTGCGTTTGCGGCGCGGGGTTTTGTTTCCTCGTTTGCGGTCTTCCACAGGATGCCGGCACAGCCTTCCGGACTGATGACCGAGTAGTACGCATACTGCAACACGCTGACGCGATCCCCCACGCCAATCCCGAGTGCCCCGCCGGACCCCCCTTCCCCGATTACGACACAGATGACCGGCGTCGGCAGTTGGGACATCTCCAGGATACTACTTGCGATCAACTGCGACTGGCCCCGTTCCTCCGCCCCGATGCCGGGATAGGCGCCAGGCGTGTCGATCAAGCAGATAATTGGCGTCGCGTACTTCGCGGCCAGTTTCATTTTGCTCAGGGCTTTGCGATAGCCTTCCGGATGGGCACACCCGTAGAAGCACTGTTGGCGTTCGGCGAGGGTTCGCCCTTTTTGGTGCCCGACAAGCATCACCTTGTAATCGCCGAGTCGGGCAAACCCGGTGCGGATCGCGCGATCGTCGCCGAACGCGCGATCGCCGTGCAGTTCCACGAATTCATCAAATATCAAATCAATGTAATCGACCGTCTGCGGACGATTCGGGTGCCGGGCTACTAACACCGATTCCCACGGCGATAGCTCTGCGTACCGTGTTCGCAACAGGGATTTGACTTGAGACCGCAGTTGCTTAATCTCTTCGCCACGCGCCGGCAATCCTGACACCGTTGAGGAGGACTCCAGTCGTGCGATAGCGAGCTCCAAATCATGGATGTCTTGTTCAAAGGGCAGTGGAGCGGGTACCATTTCGGCTTTGACCTACTGGACTTCGTGACACGATTACTTTCAGACCAGAGCCGTTACATTTGCTCTTCTTCATCAACATCGACAACAGATTTGTAAACCTTGACCTTCTTCAATTCCATCAAGACTTCGTGGAAGCTTTCCGGTCGTTGCTCGCGTTTTTTGGCGATGAGCTTGACCACGAAATTCGAGAACTCTTCCGTAATGTCGGAATTGAACGAGTGCGGCGGTGAGGGTTTTTCAGCGAGGTGCTTCCGCAGGAGATCGTTGATCGTTGTCCCTCGGAAAGGTGGCCGACCCGTCGTCAGTTCAAACAACGTCGCACCGTAACTGTAGATGTCCGAACGCCCGTCGAGAATCTCGCCGGCAATTTGTTCGGGTGCCATGAAACTTGGTGTGCCCTGGGGTTTGCCGGAACGGTGAAAGAGCTTGTCGAAAAACCCTTTTTGAACACGCTTGGCAATCGCAAAGTCGATGATCTTGGTCTGCACCGAGGCATTGACCAGGATGTTGTCCGGCTTCATGTCGCAGTGAACGATTCCGCTCGCGTTCATGTACGCCAAACCTGTTGCGACCTGCTTGAAGATTTTTTTCGCGTTCTGCTTCAAGAATTCCTTCTCGCGGGGGTCTTTCGACATCAACCGATCCCGCAAACTGCCGGCGGGGAAGTACTCCATAATGAAGTGCGGCGTGGTCGGCGATTTGTCCACTTTGATGATGTTGATGACGTTCTCGTGCCGCATTTTCATGCCGATTGCGGCTTCGTGAAACAGCATCTTCCGGTGGTCTTTTTTGTCCGCCATTTCTGGCAGCAACACCTTCATGGCGAAGTGGCGATTACTTCGGGGTTCGACGACTTCATACACCTGCGACGTCTGACCAGGATTCCCCAGTAGTTTCCGCAGTTTGTACTCGCCGATTTGCGTCACAGGATCTGACATGGGCTTCTCTTCCCTGGCCGGGATGCGGGTTACCAATACTCTTCAAAGTGGACGTTGCCTTTGATTTTCAAAGTCGCATTATCAGCTTGAAACCCGCGTTTTTCCAGGATTTCGATCACGCCGATCGGTTCGGGGTACAGTCGCTGGCCAGTGGCTTTGTCTTTGGTCGGCACGCCGATCATCTTCGGGTTGCCACATAAATACACGTGGGTTTTCGCAGGGTCCAGCGAGGCGTGGAGGTGGTCTTCCATCTCACCACTGGTCAGCAAATCTTGAATGTAGACCTTCTTGGTCAACCCCGTTTCGCGGGTCGTCAGTCCAAGGTATTTGTAGTTCCGAAACTGAGTCATCAACGACTGCTGCGTTTCGTAATAGCCCAGGTCTTTTTTGAAGCGGACACAACAGGCCGAGAGAATTTGCCCCTTGTGCCCTTTGCGAAGCAAGTCCCACACGATCGCGTTGTGGGGCGCTTCGCCGGTTCCGGTACTCAACAACACCACGTTATCATCGGGCTTCACGGGTTCCGAAGTGAAGTGCCCGACGATCTTTTCCCCCATGCTAATTCGATCGCCTTCACGCAACGCAAACAGCCGTGGTGTTAACGCGGGGACGCGACCATCCGGATTGTTGCGAACGAGGACGATGTAGAACTCGATCCAATCGTCCTGGGTCATGTCGCGGAGTTGACCGGGTTCACTGTAAATGCTGCTGCTAATCGAGTACGAGCGGCGAACGACTTTCACGAGGTCTTCTGGCTTCAACTCTTCGTGTTGGCAACCTTCGACTCGTTGTTCCCAGTATCCCAGCCCGAGCGCACAGTATTGGCCCGCGATGTAGTTTGGCCTTGGAAAGTCCGGCTTGATACGCAGAACCATTAAATCGGAGTGTATTCTTTTCAGATGAACAACAGTGCTGTTGTACCGCTGGGTGCGAAGGTCCGCGATGTGTTCGGGCGTCATCTCAGTTGCACCTTACAAAACGCCGTACCGAAGGGTTGATTCTGGAACAAATGTCCCCCGCCGAACAGGGTGCGGTCACCACTGTTACCAAGCGGGGGTAATCATTCAACTTATGCAAATTGTACAAACCGAGGCAGCGTAAGCCCACAGTCGTGGGTTAGCCGATTTTCTTGACGGTCTCTTGGAAGTAACTCACGCACTTCTTCACATCCGGCGAGGGGTTACTTTCATTCGCTTCGTATTCGATGCTGATGTAGCCGGCAAACTTCACTTCTTTAAGGGCTTTCAACACCCCTGCCACATCCAACACGCCGGTCGGGTCACCGTAGGGGACATCAGTTTTGCGTTTGTTGTCGTGGTCCTTCAGGTGCAACCCGAAGTTGCGTGCGCCCATGACTTTGACTTGTTGCGCGGAATCCAGCGGCTCAGCAACTTGGGCGGTGCGAATCAAGTGGCCCGTATCCAAGCAAGTCCCGATCATCGGGTGGTGATCTTTGACCGCTTTCAAAATCACTTCGGCAGACGCCCAGCGATGCAATTCCTTCCCCCGCCCTGTCGGGCCGTGCGGGTGGATTGCAATCCCGATTTTGTGTTCGGCCACCAACTTGTCGAGACTGTCGAAGCTGTCTGGTGACGGGTCCGCAGTCAAGTACTTTACGCCCAACGCCGCCGCGAAGTCGAACACTTTCTTGTTGGCGTCGTGGTTCTTGCTGAAGCTTTCCACGCCGAACGCGATCGGCGTGATGTCGTACTCGGCACACAGTTTCTTAATGGCGACGAGCTTTTCGGGGGTCGTGTCCGTCGGGATGTGGCCGCGATAAAACTCGGCGTACTTCAGCCCGAGTTCTTGCGTCCGCTTCAACGCTTGTTCCAGGTTAAACTTCCGGAACGTGTAGGATTGAATCCCGACCGTGAAGCCGCCGAAGGCGTCAGCGGCGGACGACGTTTGGGTTGTCAGAAGTGCCGCACCGGCAACAGCGGCCGTCGTGCGAAAAAAGTCGCGGCGGTCCAGTTTCGTGGTCAGGTTCGACATGGAGAGTGCTTCCCGGAGAGGTCGATTTCAGTACGTTCGCATTTTGCGCAGAGTTGCGGTCGATTGCTAGGGGGTGCCAGCAAAAACAGGAAAGCCCACGAAAACAGGAAAGCCCACGAATAATTATTCGTGGGCTTGGGTTGCTACTTCTTCTCAACCGGCAGCGGCTTGAACAGCGCTTCAATGTCGGCATCCGGTAGTTTCACTTGGCCGTCGTTGGCATCAATCACCAACGCCGTACCGCTAGGTGTGATCCAAACGAGATGGTTGCCGAGGCGGAAAACGTCTTTCAACTTCGGTCGGAGTTCGAGGATACGGAAGTAGGCTGTGCCTTGGGCTTTGATCGCGACGATCGGCATTTTCTTCTCGAACTTGTCGTCGATCCAGACGCCGCCGACTTCGACGCAGTTGCGACCGTATGCGGCCCGGTTCGCGGTTTGCGAGAGTTGATTTTGGTTGCGCAAGTTCGTCGAAGCGAGCGATAAATCGACGCCGAG
>JANLRE010000059.1:0-2450 GCA_031368205.1 Fimbriiglobus sp.
GAAAGCCCATGAACCCCGAAAGCCCTTGAACTATCGTTCATGGTCTTTTCTGCTTCCCAACTGCAACTGCTGCCAACACACCCACAACAGGTGCCCAACTCACTAGACTCCAGTTTGTTGCCGTTTCTGTAGGCCCCACGATGGTTGCTGGCAATTCCGGATGCAAATCTACGATGCAGCGATCCAAGTCCCGCACCCCGCAGCCGATCCCTTTCAGCACCGCTTCTTTGCAAACCCAGCCTTTCAAAAACGCACCAGTACGCAGGCTTGTTGCGAGTGCGTGAAATTGGCGTTGTTCGACTTCGTGGAAGTAACGCTGGATCAAACCATCAGCGGCGGGAACGTCTCGGAGCCGTTCGACATCCACGCCGATGGGCACAGCCGCAACTGCGATCAGTGCAATGCCGTCGGTGTGGCTCACGTTGAAATGTAATCCGGATGCGGGGTGTGTTTCCGCCAGTTGCGGCTTGCCGAACGCATTCGTAGAAAATTCGATTGTTTCTGGATCACACCCCAGATAGCGACTTAGCACAAACCGCAAATAACCCCGACTGCGAATGAATTGCTCTTGAGCGCGAGCATTCCGATACCGATCCGCGCGAGCATTTTCTTCGCCATTCAAAACCGCACGACACACCTCGATCGACCAGGGTGACGTTACGAAATCGCAGGCATAAACGTCGGCTGAGCGGGTCTCGTCGATCGTGAACTGCGCGACTGGCACTTGGGGTTGTGAGTCCGCAGTGCCGAAGTTATGTGTTTCCTTCATGTACCCGATCATAGCCTGCCTTTTGCTCACGGCCACTGCAACACCGGATGCGATCGGGTTGCACGCGGCTCAACAATCCATCGACCGTGGCGAAGTGCGAACCGGGGCATCGCTAGTCCAGTCGTTCGACGTTCAGTATCGGGGTACAAGTGGCACGCTGTCCATCACCGCGATTGAAACACCTTGTGGTTGCCTGAAACCCAGTGCCTCGAAGTCGCAACTTCGCCCCGGTGAAAAGTCGATCATCACGGTCACGGTCAACACCCTGACACAACCCGAGGCGTTGCACACGTGGCGCGTGAAAGTTCGGTATCGGATCACTCTAGATGCCGGTTTGCCCCAACCGCCGGACGTTCAACCCGACGCGGAATTGGAACTGAAACTCAGTGCCACGCTGCTCCGCGAAATTACCGTCACGCCACCCATGATCGCACTTTCGACGACAGGCGAAACGACACAAACACTATCCGTTCGGGATCACCGGGCCAAGTCACTGACAGTCTTGACCGCGACGACAACAAGCCCACATTTGACCGCCACGATTGCTCCTGGAACAACTGAAAACGACGTTCGAGCCATCCCCATCGCCATTCATTTGAAGAACACTTACCCGACCGGGCAGAACGACGAGACCGTGGTGTTGACCACGGATGACCCGTTGTACCCCGAGTTGCGGGTGCCGATTCGGGTGCTGAAGCGGAAGGCGGGGGCCATCGTCCCCAGTCCGGACTCGGTCGAAGTGCGTGTCTCGAAAAGCCTCGACGAATCGTCCACACTTCTCCAACTCCGCGCCCCCAACCGTGGGGCGATCCGCATCGCAAAAATCGACTGCGATCATCCCGCGATCCGCACCCGATTTGCACCCGATGCGTCACTCGCCGTCACGGTGCGCGTCATTGTTACCCGCGAAGGCGCGCACCAACAGAACGGACAAGCCACATTACACGTCACATTCGCGGAACCCATCGGGGAGACGCTCGCCATTCCTGTCAGTTGGATTCTGGAGAAGTAGCAAGTAAAAAGAGATAGGCAGTTGGGTAGTGGCCTAGTTCGATGTTGATTGCTCCACCAATTCTTGCAAGAGTAACGTATCATGGCGTCCGCATACGTTTGTCGGGGTTGCAAGACTCACATTCCGTTCGGGACTGAAACGGTTCCGGCACCCAGAAATTGCCCCGGTTGCGGTCGAGGAGTCCTCATCCCTTCCACGAAAATTTGGAGACCAGAGATGTGGGTGACGGCAGTTTGCCAGACTTGTAAAGAATTGTCAGTCTGGGGTGTCGAGATGTCCGGCCAGCAACGCGATTGCTCGGTATGCGGCTCCGTGCTGAACATCCCGAATAAGCCACCTCCATCAACATTGAGCTAGGGCACTACTGGCTGTTGCTTGTTAGACCGATGCGTCAACGAGGGATTGCCGGACTTAACGCTTCACGACGGTTTGATTGGGAGATGACGTGAGCGAGGAGAAATTTTCACGGGCGACCGCACAACGGCTCAGTCAGTATTTGCGTTGCCTTGGCTCGACGGCCCGCAACGGCGGGACAATTTCCAGTGACGAACTCGCCACGGCTGTGGGTGTCAGCGCGGCGCAAGTTCGCCGTGACCTCGGCGGTCTCGGCCACCTCGGGCAACGCGGCGTTGGCTACGATGGCGCGGCATTGGCCACCGCGATTCGGCG
>JANLRE010000075.1:0-5654 GCA_031368205.1 Fimbriiglobus sp.
ACAGCCATTAGCCTGGGGTTGAGCGCAGCGACACCCCAGGTTTGCAGCACCCATTTTCAACGACCCCGACAGGGGTCGCAGCGTGGCGCGAAACCCGGCACGCTGGCCGTGTCATTTTGCGGCAATGTCGTTCCACGAGGCCACCCAATGCCGCTGATTCTGGACGCGCTTTATCTGTTCGTTCTCGCAATCCTGTCGCCGTGGTTGCTGTGGCGGTGCGTGCGGACGGGGCGGTATCGGCGGGACTTGGTGGCGAAGCTGACTGGGCGGGTGGCGGTTCCGAACCCGACCGCGAAGCCGGTGGTTTGGTTTCACGGCGTCAGCGTCGGGGAAATTCACCTGTTAGTGACGGTCGTGGCAGCGTTTCGGAAGCGGCATCCGGATTGGTTGGTGGTGGTGTCCTCGACGACTGACACCGGGTTGTCGGAAGGACGTGCCCGGTTCGCGGGTGATGTCGTCCTACCGTATCCGTTCGATTTTTCGTGGTCTACCGGCAACGCACTCGATTCAATTCAGCCCGCTCTCATCGTACTCGCCGAAAGCGAACTCTGGCCGAACTTCCTCGCCTCGGCGGCTCGTCGCAACGTGCCGGTCGCGGTCATCAATGCCCGGATGAGTCCGCGTAGCTTTGCCCGGCTTCAACATGTTCGCGGACTGGCCCACCGGCTGTTGTTCCGCCACATCGCCGCGTTCGCCGTGCAATCAGACGACTACGCGGACCGCTTGCGACATCTGGGTGTCGCTGCATCCCAGGTCATGGTGAGCGGGTCCGTGAAGTACGACGGCGCCACCGGCGACCGTGACACCCCGAAGGCGAACGAACTCCGGCGATTACTCGGTATCAATCCCTCGTCGCTTATCCTGGTAGCCGGTAGTACCCATGCCCCGGAAGAGTCGATTTTACTCACCACCTACGCCAACCTCCGTGCCCGATTCCCAATGCTGCGTCTCGTCTTGGTGCCACGGCACCCGGATCGGTTCGCGGAAGTCGCCAGCCTCGTCGAACAGTCTGGGTTGACGTTCGTTCGGCGGAGCCAGATCGCGGAGCCTTGTGCGGAGATGCCGAACGTCGTCCTACTCGACACGGTTGGCGAACTGGGTGCGGCCTGGAGTCTCGCGGATGTGGGGTATACCGGCGGCAGTCTCGACGGCAAACGCGGCGGGCAAAGCATGATCGAACCGGCGGGCTACGGCGTGCCGACTGTCTTCGGTCCCCACGTCTGGAACTTCCGCGATGCCGCCCGGCGCTTGGTCGAAGCCGGTGGCGCCGTCATGGTCAATCACGAGACGGAGTTGGAGACGGTCCTCTCACGCTGGCTGGGTGATGGCGAACTCCGTCGCCACGTTGGTGAAGCCGCACAAAAACTGGTACGTGAGCAACAAGGCGCCACCCAACGCACCCTGGATGTCATCGACCAAGTTATGAGTGCCTACGAAAAGCCCGGCGAACCTGGGCCGAAATTCGTAGAATCCGCTTCAACGTTGCCATAACTCCAGACCTCCCACGTTCGGAAATTCACCGTGCTTCTCGCCCTGTTTGCGGTCAGCCTGTTTTTGTCCGCCGCGTTGTTGATGATGGTTCAACCCCTGGCCGGGAAGGTGCTGCTACCCATCGCGGGCGGCACGCCTGCCGTCTGGAACACCTGCATGGTGTTCTTCCAGGCCGTGCTACTTGGTGGCTACTGGTACGCCCACAAGCTCACCACCAGTTTGCCCATTCGCCGACAAATCCCCGTGCATCTCGTCGTCGTGGTCGGTGGCCTCGTGGCGTACCTCGTGTTGCGATTTCAACTGAACCCAGACTGGATACCGGCAGACCAGGACAACCCCATCTTGGGGCTAGTTCTCTACCTCGCCGCGTTCGTCGGGGTGCCGTTTTTCGTCCTCTCGACGACCGCCCCGATCCTCCAGCGCTGGTTCGCCTACACCGGGCACCCCAGCGCCCACGACCCCTATTTTCTCTATGCCGCCAGCAACGCCGGGAGCCTCCTGGGGCTTCTCAGCTACCCGTTTCTCATCGAGCCGAACCTGGGCGTCGGCGAACAAGAGAGCAAATGGATCGTCGGCTACGGAATCCTATTCTGGCTGATTGCAATCTGCGGGTGGTGTGTCTGGGGTAAACCGACCTCCTATGCACCGATCTCCGTCACGAAAGAGGTCAGTGACAGACCACCTCCACCAACACGGAGGCTCAGGCTACTATGGCTCGCCCTCGCCGCAATACCGTCTAGCCTCCTGATGGGCACGACTACGCACTTGACCACGGACATCGCACCGGTCCCGCTGCTTTGGGTGGTCCCACTGGCGCTGTACCTACTCAGCTTTGTCATCGTCTTTGCCTGGTGGCCGGATCGGGTCCGTGTGACCGTCGGGCGGTTCGCACCGATGCTAATCGTGTTCCTGGTGATCGCGTTGCTGACGGTGGCGACCGAACCAATCCTACTGGTCGGTAGCCTGCATTTGCTGGCGTTCTTCGTGATCGCTCTGATGTGTCATGGCGAGTTGGCTAACCTCCGTCCCAGTCGGGAATACCTCACGACGTTCTACCTCACGATGTCTGCGGGGGGCGTTCTCGGCGGGCTGTTCAACGCGATGCTTTCGCCGGTCATCTTTGCAAACTTTGGCCTCGTCGAATATCCCTTCATGGTCATGCTGGCCGCGCTCGTGAGACCCTCCAAGAACGGCGGGCCAGAGCCATTGCAACTCAACCCGCGAGATGCGATCTGGATAGCGGCGTTCACACTCGTTACGGCAACACTCGTCACTGTCGTGCCGCAGTTGGTGACGGTCCCGACCGACCCAGGGTCTCCGGATGTAGTAGCGATGCGTCTACTGCGGGCGGGGTTGATGTTCGGCATTCCCGCGATCCTGGCGTTCGCCTTGGTCTGGAAGCCGGCTCGATTTGCGATCTGTCTGGCGATCCTCCTTCTTGCGGGTTCGTTCGACACCGGGTCGCACGGTGAGGTTCTTTTGAAGACGCGGAATTTCTTCGGCACGTTGCGTGTCACGCGCACCGCCGACGGCACTTTTACCCGCCTCATTCACGGGACAACCCAGCACGGCCAGCAGCGTACCGATGAACCCGGACCCCCGCGCCCGCTGATGTACTATCACCGCAACGGACCCGTCGGTCGGCTGTTCGCCAAGCTGCCGCCCGAACGCAAGCAGCGAGTTGCGGCGGTGGGGTTGGGGTGCGGTACGATGGCAGATTATGCGAACCCAGGCGAGGTCTGGACCTTCTACGAGATCGACCCCGCCGTGGTGCGAATCGCCCAAGATCCCAGGTTGTTTACCTACCTCTCTGAAACCCGAGGCACGGTGAATGTCGTCCTGGGTGATGCCCGGAGACAGCTAGCGCGTGAACCAGACAACCACTTTGATTTGCTCGTGCTGGACGCCTTCAGTTCGGACTCCATCCCGGTTCACCTCATGACACGAGAAGCCTTCGCACTCTACGTCCGGAAGCTCAAGCCCAACGGCGTCCTGTTGTTCCACCTCTCGAACCGCTACCTGGACCTACCACCCCTCGTGGCCCGCCTCGGTGTAGACCACGATCCCCCGTTCACCCTGAAGTTAGACGACGACCAACCCAATGACCGCGACCGCATCGACGGCAAACTCGCCAGCACCTGGGCCGTCCTCTACCGCGCCCCCGCCGACCTCGGGGACGTGGACAAGGATCCCCATTGGCAACGTATCCCCGTGTCACCTGGGGCCGTCTGGCGTGATGATTTCTCCAACCTACTCGGTGCGTGGCGACGAGATGAGTAGGTGTTTGTCCGGCTGGAATCGTTCAAAAAATGTCCAATACGGCAGCGTCAACTGCTACCGTATTGGCTAGACGTGTTCGCAAGTTCCGCTGCGGCTGTCACTTCTTTTTTGGCGGAGCGACAGGCTTCACGGGAGCGGCTTTTGCGTCCTTCTTGGGCTTCTTCTTTTCCTTGCCCTGCGAATTGTTGCCTTTTCCCATCACGTACACCTCAGTTTGAAACGATCACCAGACAAAATAACCACTTTTTAGATACTATCGCGCCGGCGCGGTCGTGTCAGGTCTTTGTGCAGCAATCGAGCCAACTGTTGGAAACCGTGGCGAACTAATCAGTTACCGAGTGGATAACTCCCGTCTCCCAGAACAGATTCTGTCTACGGCTAGAACTTACCCGCCACTACTGAAACCATCGCATCCCAGCGTTCCGAGAAATTTCGCCTATTCGCACAATTCTTGCTTTTAGCGAATTGACATTGGTTGGCGGAACGATTAAAAGTGGCTAATGAATGGCGGTCGGATTGAAACGGTTTGATCGCCTGGACTCGTTGAATTTCTCACTTCGCATCGTCGTCCTGCTCAGGAGATTCGCACATGAACGCGAGAAGTACGCACCTAAAGCGGGCGTTTACGCTGATCGAGTTGTTGGTGGTGATTGCGATCATCGCCGTGTTGGTTGGCTTGTTGTTGCCCGCCGTTCAGAAAGTCCGTGAGGCGGCGGCACGGGTGCGGTGCCAGAACAACTTGAAACAACTGGCACTCGCCACGCACCATTTCCACGACACCAATTCCACGATGCCCAGCTACTTCGGCGTGTACCCGTCCCGTAAAGGCAGCACTGCGAACTACGCCGGTGTCCGCTCCGCGTTCGGCGGCTGGTTCGTGCATTTGCTGCCGTATGTCGAGCAACAACCGCTCGCCAATCTGATTGCCGCAGACATTGCCACGAGTGGTTCCAACACCAACGTAACGACCGGGGGCACACCCGGTACAGGTGGCACTCCGGGCGACACACGCACGATCACGATCATTAAAAATAGCGTTGAATATACCTACGAGGTGACGAACTCGACCGGGGGCACGCCGGGAACACCCGGCACCACAACGCCGCACGGCATCTGGCTGCCGGAAGCCAAGTCGGCCGTGTTCCCGATTTTGCAATGTAGCGTCGATCCGTCGCGGACTGCGGACAGTCGCTTTGCCGGGTGGGGGCTGACGAATTACGTCGCCAATTGGAATGCGTGGGGCAACAGTACGGGCACTGGATTGACGACGTGTGGACCCGATTGGAGTCCGTCCAATTTGGGGTTCTACTCCGCCCCGCAACCGTTCACCCAGATCACGGACGGCACGTCAAACACCATCTTGTTCGCGGAGTCGTATTCCGTGTGCGATCGCATCGGCCGCTATGCACTCTACTCGGCGAACCAGCACAACTTCGGGCTGACGGCGGGGCTGAACCGCGTCACGTTTGTCTACGGCGACGAATACCCGGTGGGGAAGTTCACGCGAGTTAACGGGATGCCGAACACGCTGGGGTTTCAACTCAAACCGTTGCCGCTTCCGAACACCAACAAGATTTGCCAACGCTCCGCCGATTGCTGCGACAACTGGCGAGCGCAGACCGGCCACACCGTAATGCCAATCGCCATGCTCGACGGCAGCGTCCGCTCCATCGCCAAGGGCGTGTCGCAGGAAACTTGGGGCCGGATGATGCTGCCGCGTGATGGGTTTGTGATAAACGACTAATAGGGCACTTGGGGTGTCGGGGGCGGGCACCTGGGGTGTCACTGTGCTCAATCCCAGGCTAATCGCTGGCATCCCTTCAGGATGCGTTGATCCGGGCGGGAACCCATACCTGGGGTGTCGCTACGCTCAACCCCAGGCT
>JANLRE010000077.1:0-1612 GCA_031368205.1 Fimbriiglobus sp.
GTGGGCCGAAACAAGCCGTGCCGCCGAATGTACGCTGCAACATCCGGGTGAAGCAACCCGTCGGTCGGCTCGCCCTCAAACAACTGCGACCGAATCAACGCCGTCGTCGCTTGCGAGGTCACCGCCAAGTTCCAATGACGCGGCGGCAGGTCACGATCATCGAAAGGTTCATCGGACTCTTGCAACACGGTGAAGTGGGCGTTTTGCCACATCGCCTGCCCGTTGCCCCACTCCGTTTGAATCTTCGCGTGGCCCTGCCTCCCACCCGCAATCACCGCGACCGGCACGACGTGCGACAACTCGATGTCACTGCCGCCGAACAAGTTGGCGAAGTCGCAGTGTTGCGTGAACCGGTTGCGTTCGAGGTCGCCCAGTTCCACCCGCACGCGCGGCAAGTTGCGAAAGTTCAAATCGGCCATCACCGCACGGTGAATCGGCACACTCTCCGCCTCCGGACGGTCCACGCGGGGGCCACTGGGGAAAACGATGACTTCGTCGAACTGTTGGGTGAGAAGCTCCGCGATCTGCCGGTGGTGCCACGCCGGTGGGTCAAACGCCCCCGCATACACTGCGATCCGCTTCGTCTGCCCGCTCATGCCGCACCGATCCGAAAATGTTGGCAAGGGTCGTCGGTGGTATCTTATCGGTCCTGCCGAAAATGAGTGCTTGCCACTCCGGGACGGATGTGCAAACTGATAGTTCCCGGTGCAGTCCGGGGAATTCTGTCCTTCTCGCCCGGAGACGAAACGATGCGGAGTCTATTCACCGTGGTCCTACTTGCTGCGTTCAGCGGCCCGGCGTTTGCCGAAATCAAAACCCAAGAAGTCGATTACAAGTTCGACGGCGTCACGTTCAAAGGCCAAATTGCCTACGACGATGCCATCTCGGGCAAGCGCCCCGGTGTGCTCGTCGTCCACGAATGGTGGGGCCTCAACGACTACGCCAAAGGCCGCGCCACGGAATTAGCCAAGTTGGGCTACGTGGCGTTCGCGTGTGACATGTACGGCAACGGCCAAGTCACCACGCACCCCAAAGAAGCCCAAGAGTTTGCCACCACGGTTCGCAAAAACGCCGACGTGTGGCGCGGCCGCGCGAAAGCCGCTTACGACGTACTGGCGAAGCACGAACTAGTTGATGCGACCAAGCTCGCCGCCATCGGCTACTGTTTCGGCGGCTCCACGGCCTTACAACTGGCGTACACCGGGGCCGACCTGAAAGCCGTCGCCACCTTCCATGCCGGCCTGCCGGAACCCACCCCCGAACAAGCCAAGGCGATCAAGGCGAAAATCCTGGTCTGCAACGGCGCCGACGACACGTTCGTCCCCGCCGAGTCGATCAACAAGTTCAAAGCCGCCGTCATGAACGGCTCGAAGGAACCGCTTCAATTCGAGTCCTACCCCGGCGCGGTCCACAGCTTCACCGTGCCCGATGCCGACAAGCACATGAACAAAGGCATGGCCTACAACGCCGACGCCGACAAAAAATCGTGGGCGTCCATGAAGGAATTGTTTGCGAAGGCGTTCAAGTAAACCTATGGCCTCGCGTTGGGGCCATAGGCTGTTCGGAAGCGATCCTGGGGTGTCGCTGCGCTCAACCCCAGGCTAATGGCTGT
>JANLRE010000103.1:0-4028 GCA_031368205.1 Fimbriiglobus sp.
CCGACACACGACTGCCCCCAACAAACGGCTGGGACTTTTCCCTTCTCTCTCGCATGTCGGGCCTCGCAAAGCCTCGACCACGACCTACAAATCCCCACATAGAATCGCTGACCCAAAAAATTTGCCAGCCGTTCTAATAACACTAAACTGCGGGTATGAATCCTTCCCCCTTCGACCCCGCGACGGCGTATCACGAGGCGGGGCACGCCGTCATGGCGTTGGCGCTGGGGCGGCCGGTGCATCGCGTCAGCGTGTTGCCGAACGCGGCGCGGTTGGGGCAGTGTGAATTTCGCAAAGGGGTGCAGCGGCCCTCTGATGACTGGATCGAAACGGAGATTCTGATTTCGCTCGCCGGCCTTGCTGCGGAAGCACGTCACACGGGGCGATATGCCTACGGCGGGGCGGGGCGGGATTTGAAATACGTCCGCAAGTTGGCCTTGATCCGGGCGAGTGAGCGAAGCGTGGAACGACTCGAACGGCGAATGCTAGCAAAAACTGAAAATATTTTGGCCGACGAACAGCACTGGTGGGCCGTGGAGCTAATCGCCGCAGAACTCCTGAAATGTGGGCAAATCAGCGGGCGGGCGGCGATCCATTTCTTCGCCCTTGCCACACAAGAGAAGTAATTTTTTCGCCCGATCTTCGGCCAAGACCGTCCAACATTGCTATAGTAGTGGTGTGTTGGCTCCGCCTGAGGTGTCTGTGCGGCTGTGTCCGCGGGCCAGGTTTTTGCCAACCTGGTTATGCACCGTGCCGGGTTTATCCCGGTCGAAAGGCTATTGAAGAATGAGCGACACTGTTGCCGTCGAACCCGCCAATGGGTTTGCGGCCTTGGGTTTATTGCCACGTTTGCTGGAATCACTCGTTAAGCTCGGCTACACCGAACCCACTCCGATCCAACGCGAAGCCATCCCCCCGCTACTCGAAGGCAAAGACCTGATCGGTCTCGCTGCGACTGGTACCGGGAAGACGGCGGCGTTTGCCTTCCCGCTAATTCAACGAATTTCGTCACAACCGAAGAACCGCAAGCAGCCCAACACGTTGATCCTCGTTCCCACGCGGGAACTGGCGAATCAAGTGGCGGCGGCCCTGGATAAGTATGGCCGTCCGCTCGGGGTTAGCTCCGTGGCGATCTACGGCGGTGCGGGTTTCAGCGACCAAGTTCGGACCCTCCGTCAGGGTGTCGATGTCGTGGTGGCCACGCCGGGTCGTGCCCTCGACCACATCCGTCGCGGTACGCTGAAACTGGACACCGTTTCGACGGTCATCCTGGATGAAGCCGACGAAATGTTGGACATGGGCTTCGCCGATGATCTTGATGCCATCCTCGGGGCGACCCCGAGTGACCGGCAAACCGCACTGTTCTCCGCGACGATGCCGCCGCGCATTGCGTCGATCGCCAACAAGCACTTGAAGAACCCGATCCGCCTCGAAATGGCTCGCCCGGTTCTGGCCGCTGGCGAAGCGCCGAAGGTTCGGCAAACGGTGTACTTCGTGAACCGCGATCACAAGTCCGCCGCCGTCGCCCGGCTGCTGGATTACGAACTGCCTGCTTCCGTGATCGTGTTCTGTCGCACCCGGTCCGAAGCGGACATCCTCGCGGACGACCTGAACGGTCGGGGCTATCGTCCGGAATCGTTGCACGGTGGTCTGTCGCAGGATCAACGCGAACGGGTGATGAAGAAGTTCCGCAGCGGTGCGACGAACTTGTTGATCGCCACGGATGTCGCGGCACGGGGTCTCGACATCGGTCACTTGTCGCACGTGATTAACTTCCACGTGCCGCAGACGGGTGAGACTTACGTTCACCGGATCGGTCGGGTTGGCCGGGCCGGGCGCGAGGGTGTTGCCATCACCATCGCTGAAACCCGCGAGCAGCACATGTTGCGGAACATCGAACGCAGCACGAAAAACAAAATCACCACCGAGCGCATCCCGAACCCGGCTGAACTGCAAGTGAAGCGGATCGAACGCACCCGCGAAGCGATTCGGGCGGCGGCCAAGTTGGGCGGCCTCGACGAATTCAAGGCGGCCCTCGAGCCGCTGATCGGCGAATTCAACCTCGTCGATCTCGCGTTGGCCGCTACGAAACTCGCCAACCAAGCGGGTCGCCCCGACGACGGCGACGAAGAAAACATCCCGGTCCCACAAATGCGGGACAGCAACCCCCGCAGCGGCCCGCCGATGCGGGACAACAACGGCCCACGGGATGCCGGTCGCCCACCAGCCCGTTCGGGTGGTCCTGGTCCACGCGGTGCCGCCCGTGGCATGGCCCGGCTGTTCATCAGCGCTGGCCGCGATGTCGGCGTGAACCGCCGCGATCTCGTCATGGCAATCGAAAGCGAAGTCGGTCTCGGTTCCCGCGATATCGGCCCAATCGAAGTCGCCGAACGGTTCTCCCTCGTGGACGTGCCGGACGAAGTCGCCGATCAGGCGATCGAAGCCCTGCAAGGCATCCGCCTCAAAGGTCGCAAAGTGATGGTCCGCCGCGACCGCGCGATGGGGTCCGTGTAAGTTCAGAGGTCGTGTGCAGTAAACAGGAAGCCGCAAAGCCCACGGATAATGATCCGTGGGCTTTTTTCGTGTTGTGGTGGGCTTTTTTCGTGGAGTCCATCATCGAAATCAGCTATAATTCCAATACTGCTAACAGCCCTCTTCCGCGATGTTGGATACAAGGAACCAAACTCATGCCGCTCTCGCTGATATTTGGGGTACGTGCCACCACAACGATCGTCACTGGATTTTTGCTGGCCGCGTCGGTTTCGGCGGCGGACAAGTTGCAATACAACCGTGACGTTCGGCCCATTCTTGCGGAGAATTGCTTCGCGTGTCACGGCGCCGATAGCGCAGCGCGGAAGGCGAAGTTGCGGTTGGACGACCGGGAAGTGGCCATTGAAAAAGGGGCGATGGTTGCTGGCAACGTCGATGAAAGCGAGTTGGTCAACCGGCTCTTTTTGAAGGCCGATGACGAACAACTCATGCCACCGACTAGCTCACATAAGAAGTTGACCCCCGCCCAAAAAGAGACCATGAAGCGCTGGGTCGCCGAAGGCGCAGTTTATGAATCGCATTGGTCGTTCATTACCCCGAAGAAGCCTGCACCACCTAGTGTCAAGGACACGGCTTGGGTCAAATCCCCGATCGACGCATTCGTACTCGCGGAACTCGAAAAGAAAGGGTTGAAGCCCGCGCCGGAAGCGGACCGGCGAACGCTGGCCCGCCGCGCTTCCCTCGACGTGACGGGCTTGCCGCCCAACATCGAAGATGTCGAAGTGTTCGTGGCCGACAAGTCTCCGAACGCTTACGAAAAGTACCTCGACAAGATGTTGGCGTCGCCACACTACGGCGAACACCGTGGCCGTTATTGGCTCGACGCGGCCCGGTACGGCGACTCGCACGGCATTCACTTTGATAACTTCCGGGAGATGTGGTCGTACCGCGAATGGGTCATTCGGGCGCTGAACGAGAACAAGCCGTTCGACCAGTTCACGATCGAACAACTCGCCGGTGATCTGCTGCCGAATCCGACGATGGATCAACTGGTGGCCACGGGGTTCAACCGCTGCAACATCACCACGAACGAAGGCGGCGCGATCAACGAAGAGTACCTCGTGCTGTACACCCGCGACCGGACCGACGTGACCAGCACCGTGTGGATGGGGCTGACGGCAGGGTGTGCGGTGTGTCACGACCACAAGTACGACCCGATTTCGCAGCGCGAGTTCTACAGTCTGGCGGCGTTCTTCAACAACACGACTCAGATTGCGATGGACGGCAACATCCAAAACACCCCGCCGATCATCACGGTGCCGAAACTCGGTGATCGCGGCAAGTGGGAAGCACTCGTCAAAAAGGTTACGGCGGCGCAAGGGGAACTCGACGCGCGAAAGAAGACCGCTCGCGCCGGGTTTGAGACGTGGATCAAGGAGACCAAGCCGGCATCGCTCGCCAAGTCGATCCCCAAACGGGGGCTGACGTTGCACGCCGAGTTCAATGAAGGGAAGGGGGACACCTACTTCTTTGACGAA
>JANLRE010000106.1:0-2407 GCA_031368205.1 Fimbriiglobus sp.
CCCGTTGTCCGGCTTCGGCTTCTCGGTTTTTGGACCCACCCCACCCTGCCCGACCATCTGTTGGTTACCGATATTCAACCCCACCAGATCAACGCATTGGTAACCGTATCCGCCGTCTCTTGTCATGCCACCGTACAGCCGCGTGCCGAGAAGCTGAATCGCCGGAACGTCGCGGGGGTCACCGAGCCGATCGAGAAAAAGGATTGCCAACGCAATGTTGTACGTGGCAGTTTCCGATGACGCTCTTTGCCGGATAAACGACGTGATGTTTTGAATCGCAGGATCATCCGACTTGGTCCCACCCACGAGCATCGCAATGCCAGCCAACCCCGCTGAACCCACGCCATGAGCGCCGCCGGTGTAGCCTTGTTGCTGGTTATGCTGCGATTGAAGGAAGGCAGCACCCTTAGCAATCGCGGCATTGATTTGCTGTTGATCGGCACCCAAGGTCGAACTTGTGACGACCAATAGAAGTGTCAACCCGATGAGGGAACGGAGCGCGATCATGGGTTCGATCCTCGGCAAGCAGATGAGGGTTCCGAGCTACCGCACCAGTACCTCGACCGCAACGAGGTGGTTAATCATGTAGGTGCGGCGGTCAATGTCCCGTTGTTCGGGTTGGGTCTGGCCGTTGGAATCAACGGCTCGCGTGAGTATTTTTACCGGGCCACGGGCGGGCGGTACGTTCCACAGGTATTCCCACGTCCGCCAACAGAACGGTTTTTCGACTCCCGTTAGCTTAGCATCGTTCCAGGTCTTTCCGCCATCACTACTTATTTGAACCCGCGCAATTTTCGATTCCCCGGCCCAGGCAGCGCCCGAAAGCAGATACGGTTTGCCGGCAGGTACCACTTCATGCTCCGTCGGTCGGGCGATCGACGACTTCGGTTGAATTGCGGTGATCGGCTTCAACGTTGGCAGGCCACCATCGCGTCGCTCAAATATGGCGTAGTCGAAGGTTTGCCAGAAGCCGTTGTGCGGTTTATCGGTCACGATGATTCGGCTCAGCCACTTCACGGATGCTACACCGTACCATCCCCCAATCACCGCTCGCAGTGGCGCACCATGAGGCAGTGTGAGATCATCCCCGTTCATCTGGTAAGCGAGGATAACTTCCGGTTTCGTGGCTTTTTCCAGTGGAATACTGCGATCAAAGTGAATCGGCCCCGGCGACGCAGGATCGGAATTGATGGCCCCCTTGTCCGCACCTACCAAGATCACTTCCACGCTACCCGCCTTCACCTTGGCCCGTTCCAGAATCGCGGCGAGTGACACCCCAGTCCACTCCGCATTCCCAACTGCACCCGAACCCCATTGCAACCCGCGGCCTTGCGGCATCAGAAATACCCGACCATTCCCGGCACACTCCAGCGTGAGCGGCATCGTGACCGGGGCCATTTTCCGGATGTCGTCGAGACTCAACTCCAGCTTGTTTTCGACGTGGCCTTCGACGGTCAGTTTGAAAGTCTGCGCATCCACTTTCGGCACGGCGAAGTGGCTGCGGACGAAAAACTGTTCACTCGGCGTGATCCACGACTTCAACTCGCTAAACGGAAACTCCAGGTTCTGCGGTTCCTGCATCCGCACGGTCATGCCCGGAAACGTCGGCTTCGCAGGAGCCTCCTGCGCGAACCCCCGCCCCGCCACGAACGGCAACGCAGCCAAGGGAGCAGACTTCAACAGATCCCGACGAGAGAGACGGTTCATGACGATCCTTCAAAGAGTCACCACGAATAACACGAATCGGACGAATAAATCATAAATCGTTACACCACGGAAAACACGGAATTCACGGAAGAAATCAAAATTGGAAAAGAATGTTGGAAACTGAATGCCGAACCATTCTGATTCTAACATTGTTGGATTTATTTCCGTGATTTCCGTGTCTTCCGTGGTGAATTGTTTTCTGATTTCTCTTATTTCTCGGATTCGTCTGATTCGTGCTATTCGTGGTTAAAAGCCCAGTCCCTTGGTAGTCGTTTTCACACGCACGAGTTTATCGTTGGCGGTGATGTACAACGTCGAGCCGTCTCCGCCGAAGCCGCAGTTCGCGGTGGGAACGCCGGTTGCGATCGTACCCAAGTGTTTGCCGGTGGAATCGAAGACGATCACGCCACCCGGCCCGGTGGCAAAGATATTCCCCTTGGCATCGACCTTCAAGCCATCTGGCAGCCCCGGCTTCTTTTCCTTGACCCACGCGGTGGTGTCGAAGAACACTTTCCCTTCGCCGAGTGTGCCATCGTCTTTGACCGGGAACGCCTTCCAAATCGCTAGCTCCGGGTCGGAATTGGCGACGTACAGCGTCTTGGCATCGGGTGAAAATCCGAGTCCATTCGGGCGGGTTAGCTCTTTGGTCAGGAGCGTCAGTTCGCCGTTGGGCTTCAGCCGATACACCCCTTGGAAATCG
>JANLRE010000348.1:0-10182 GCA_031368205.1 Fimbriiglobus sp.
GACTGTTTGGCTCGTTTGGTTGCCTCAATGGCCTGTTTACCCAACTCGATGAATGTCAGAAACCGCTGGCCGTTAACACCGTAGATGTGCAAATCGGAACCAACCAGTTCAAACCGAATGCCAAGCCGGGGGCTGACAAACGTAGGCCAATCCTTGACCTGTGTTACGCCGCGACGGGCGCGGGTGTAGCCTTCGAGTTTGTTCTTGTCCGGGTTGTAACTGTAAAACTCTTCGGCGCCGTAGCGGAAGTAAAACTCCCGCTTATCTAGCATCTCTCGGCGGGTGTTGCTCGGCGACAAAATCTCGAAGATGACTTGCGGGAAGATGTCGCCTTCGACCCAGACTTGGTAACTCCCCCGGTGCCCCTTCGGGCGTCCGAAGGCGATGTAGACATCCGGGGCGGTGACGATTGTGTTATCGCCTTCGACGGGGTAAATGAAGTTGTCCATCGCCACGAACACATTCGGGTCATCTCGAAATTGCAGATCGAGATTGCCCATGATCGTGACGATGCACTCGGCCTGCTTGGTGTTCTCGGCCATCGGTTTGCCGTCGGATTCAGGGTAGAACACGGTACTCGGCGGTTGCGAGCGAAACGGCACGATCATGATGAAAGCCTCTTCAAGGTGACAGCGAACGCCCCATTATTCGCGGTTCTTCTAGTTGTTTTGTAGGTCGAGTCGAGTCGTCGAGGCTCGACACGAACCTGTGAACGGAATAAGACCGGCCGCTTGTCTGCTGGTAGTCGAGTGTCGGGCCTCGTCGCAAAGCCTCCTCGACCACGACCTACAAATCGCCAGCATCACTTGCAACGAACACGCCTATTTCTCCGCCTTCTTCTTGCACGCGGCTAGGCTGAGTAGCGCGAAGCCGGTGCCGTAGGGTTTGTGGTAGTCGTACAACGGGTAATCGAACCACGACCCGTCACCCTCTTGCAAGTCCATCAGGATCGTGGCGAAGTGGTCCTGGTAGAACGCCCGGTCCTTCTCCGGCAGTTGGGGGATGGTGATTGCGGCGTAGTAGTGGCCGAAGAAGTAGAAGTACCCGGCGACTTGAAAGAACGACTCGTGCGGGACCGGTTTCTTGCGACCCAAGCTGAGCCACCCGTTGCGGCTGATGAGCTTGTCGAGCCATTCTTTCAAGACATCATCGGTGATCTTTTCATCGCCCCAGTACCGCAGTGCGATGTTGCACGCCGGGCTGCGTCCGAGGCTCCCGGCGGCTTGGTTGATACCCATCGTCGGGCGGGACCACATGTACGTGCCGTACAGGTAAGTGCCGTCGCGTTGTCGCTGGGCTTGCGTCATCTTGATGCCGCGTTTCAGCACCCGTTCGGGCGGGGCGATGCCGATGGTTTTCGCCTCGTACATCGCCACCAGCACGGCCGCGTTCATGAAACTTGTGGAATTCGACGCGGGCCGCTGCGTGCCTGCTTCAAAGTCGTAGTAGCCCCACCCCCCTTCCATTGATTCGTACTTCGTGAGCTTTTCGAGTTGCTGGCGAATCAGCTTTTCGATCTTCTCTTTGCGCGGCTTGTCGTCCGGCAATCGGGCGTGCATCCGCACCAACGCCTGGATGCCGTAGGCGTGTGCCCAGATGTTGTTGAGCAGCGTCGGGTCATCCCGCTTTTCATTCGGGAGGGTTTCGATCAGGCTCTGTTCTCCGCGTTCAATGGCTCTGAGAACCGCAGGAGAATCGCCGCCGGTTTCGATCAGTGCGGACACGGCCAACGCGGTACACGCCGTGCCGTAAGACTTCAACGTCCCGATGCCGGCATAAATCTTCACGCCGCCCTTGAGACTCGGCGTGCCCCACGAGCCGTCTTTGTTTTGACTGCCAACCAGGTACTCCACACCGCGACGAATGGAGGACTCCAGCTTTTCGGGCGGCACCGGTGCCGGTTGTTTGGGCTTGAGATTCGGTGGCGGTTTCTCCGTCGCTTCCTTGGGAGGTTGTGCCACAGCCAACACGTTCAACACCATCACGCCTACACCAATTGCCAGGAGGTTGCGGAGGTTCATCACTTGCCTCCCGTTGGGGTGGGCTTGCTGCCGAGGATTTCGTCACCGGCGGTTAGCCCTTCGAGAATTTCAGTCTTGTCACCAACCGTAATGCCCACTTTGACCGAAACTTTTTCTGGCTCACCGGACTTGGCGGATTTGTAGACGTACTTCGATTCGTCCGCATCGTCCTCAAAAACGGCGGACGCGGGGACGGTGACCGCGTTGTCTTTCTTGGCCGTGATGAACCGCACCGACCCGGTCATTCCCGGTAACACCCCCGTCGCTTCGCCGGATAGTGCGGCACGGATTTCAAACTTACCGTTCAGCGGGGCGGTGGCGATTTTGGTGACCCTCGCGGCAAGCTTCTGACCTGGGAACGCGACGAGTGTCACCTTCCCTTGCATGTCCCGTTTCAACCCGGACAGGTCTTTTTCGTCCACGTCCCCGCGAACCATCAGTTCGTTGGCGTTCACAATCGTCATGAACACGTCGGAACCCGTCACGCTACTGTTGGGCGTCAGTCCGCCGGCGGGGTGCGTCCATTGGGCCCGGACGCTGCGCCCGTGATAGGCGATGCCATCGACGGGGGCGACCACTTTCATCGCGGCAAGGTCTTTTTCCAGATCGGCCAACTTGAGGAGCGATTTCGCGTCTTCGTACTTTTGCTTGGCGAAGCCGAGTTGCTTGAGGTTCATCATCAGCGGTGCCACCGATTTCGCGCGGACGAGTGCAATCGCTGATTTCTGAGCGGTGTCTTTCGCACTCTGCTCTCGGCGTGGCAGGTCGATCTTCAACGTTTGCTCGTTTCGGACTTGGGCTTGCTTGAGTTGGAATTCGGACTGCGCGACGTTGTGCTTGTACCGCTTCAACACGATCTCTTCGGTTTCGTCGGTCAGGTCTTTATCCTTGTACATCTTCGAGAGTTGTTTGAGTTCGTCCTTGGCCGTTTCCAGAAAGAACGCGATGTTCATGACTTGCTGATTCGCCGTTTCAATTTGGAGGGGCTTGTCGGTTTTTAAGAACCGTTCCAGGTCGTCGGTCGAGTGCTTGTCATCCCGAATCGCGGCCTCCAGATCAAGGGGGGATTGTTTCTCCAGGATCGCCAGTTCGCTTTGGGTTTGCTGAAGGGCCAACTCCGCTAACTGCCGCTCCTGTTTCGCGTCCCGGATGGCGAGGTCGAGCTTTTCGGTGTCGAACTCGACAACAACGTCTCCCGCTTTGACAGTGGCTCCGTGTTCGACCGCTTTCTTCACGAGTAGATTTCCGGACCACACCTTGGGCCGGTACGCCAATTCGCTTGATTTCTCGGCCTCAACAACCCCCTTCATCGTGACCACCACCGACAGCGGACCACTTTCCGCTTTCACGGTCGTCGGTTTTGGTGGCGCGGCCGGTTTGTCCTTGGCCTTGGCGGGTGAGTCGTCACCCGAAGCGAACTGGATGAAGGCAAGAGAAGTCAACAGGAGGAACGAAAACAGAATCCCACGACGTGTCACGATAGCATCCTCAACGTGTCTCAGGTGAAAGCCAACGGGTGCCGCTTTGGATTGAGGCGAACCGGCAGCGTAAGCTGCTGGGTGGACTGCCACAAGCAGCAGGTAGGTCTCCACCCAGGCGACTCACGTCGCCGGTTCGCCGGGAATGCCAAAATCCAACGTGACACCCAACCCCAGTGTTAATCGTAAGGCGAGTTGGCTGCGAATGCCATGAAAATGAGCAACGCCCGGCCCAATTGGGCCGGGCGTTGCGGGATGACAGGGTTGTGTTAGTTGCCGAAGAACTTGGGCACGTTCAGGTTGTAGAATTCGGCTTCGAGGTACTCGAGTGCCAGTGCGAAGTTCAAGATGGCGAAGTCATTGGTGCGGGACGGCGTCGTGTTGAACGTCAGCGGCGGGCCGCCGTTGAGGTCTTGGAGGAACGGCGAAGCCAACTGAACGACTTGGTCAACCGTCAGCGGTTGTTCAAAGTCTTGCTCCATCCCGAAGACATCGACGGTCGAGACTGAGTTGAACAGCGTGTTCAAGTAGCCCGCGTGGCGGGCTTCGATCAACGCGATCGAACCAGCGGCGGCAAGGTACTGGCGGTTGAAAATGATCGGGGCGGCGCCCAAGTACGCGCCACACCCGGTGTTTTCTAGGGCTTGAGCGACGCCGGCGAAGGCCTTGACGTTGGCTTGCAGTAGGCCCTTAAAGTTCGGCTTCGGTCGGGCGGCGGCACCCAACGCGCCGACGAGGAACATCACGTGGGCGTTCTCGTCGTCCCGGATCGCTTTGAACGCCCGTGAGTTGAAGTTCGGGTACAGGTTCGGAATGGCAGTGCCCACGGCCGCCGAAGACTCGGAGGGCGTCAGGGCGGCACCGGCAACGGTGGCCACGGCGGCGGTTGCACCCATCTTGACAAAGGACCGGCGGTTCGGCAAATTCGACATCTTTAACTCCTGAGAGAAAATCCAAGTAAATAAAGGTCAGTCACACTCGGGCCACTCGGCCCATAACCCACGAGGTTGGTTAGCCCACAAAAATGCCACCCGTGAGGGTCGCATCAAACGGTGCGAAATTAGACAGTTCCGTACCGTTCGCAAAGACTTTCACGAGCGGGGCGATTCCTGGCCCGTTGCCCGTGATGATTTCATCAATGCCGTCTTGGTTCACGTCTTTCGTACTCACTCGCACGCCACCCCGGAACGAGGAATCGTAGGCGAAGAAGTTCTGCAACTGCGCGACCGTCTTCCCGTCAAAGGCCCGGACGTTCGGTCCGCCACCGACACCAGCACCCGCGACAATGTCCAATTGGCCGTCGCCGTTCACGTCCCCTGCCGCGACGAGAACGCCGCTACGGAAGGACGAATCGTAGGCGAAGAAGTTTTGGATCGAGGGCGGTGTTGCACCGGCGGTCGGAAGGGATTTGCCGTCGAACATCACAATGCGAGGGCCACCGCCCGTACCGGCGCCCGCAAGAACGTCCGCGAACTTGTCGTTGTTGAATTCGCCCGCCGAGACGTTAACGCCGCCACGGAATGAGCTTTCAAAGGCGAAGAAGTCCGCGATCACGGCGGGGTTGTTGTTTTGAGTGAGTTCAGCACCATCAATAACCCGCACCCGCGGACCACCGCCGTTACCCGAACCAGTAATAATGTCCATGAAACCATCTCCGTTGACATCACCGGCCGCCACGTTCACACCGCCACGGAACGTCGGTTCGTAGGTGAAAAAGTCGGCGAGAGTTTTTTGGTTGGTGCCGTCAATCACAACGACGCGCGGACCGCCGCCCACTCCCGTCCCGACGATGATGTCGTCCGTGCCGTCGCCGTTGATGTCACCCGATGCGACGTTCACGCCGCCGGTGAATGTCGCTTCAAACGGCGTGATCGTGAAGATGAGCTTGTTGCTGATCGTGTCGTAGGCTTTGACAGTCGCCACACTGCCCGCGCCCGAACCGACCAACGTGAATTTGCCGGACAATGTCCCTGCTGCCACGGCCGGGATCGTAATCGTTGTCGTGCTAGCAGTCCCAAGGACGGCACCATTCGTTGGTGCTGACAACGTCAGCGTGAAGGTCTTCGCGGCTCCAGGAACCGCGTTTCCACCCGGCAGACTCAGGAAAATGTTTTTCGTTGCTTCCCCCGCTGCGAAGCTGATTGCCCCACTGGCGGGGAAGTAATCGACGCCGGCTTTCGCGGTACCATCCGTTGTTGCATACGTGACGGTGGCAGGAAGGCTTGTGCCGCCGGTGCGGGTGACCGTGACGGCCAACGGCCCGCGACTATCCGGGAAGGTGTTCGTCGAAGCGCTGAGTTGAATCGTTCCCGCCCCCGCAGCGGCGGGAGCAATCGCAAGGCCACGCAGTGTTTGACCCGTACCCACGACGCCAATGGATGTACCGGCCCCGGTCGTCAGATTGACCGAATACAGTTTTGTTCCACTTGCGACGTAGGCTTTGTCCGTGCCAGCTTCAATGTCGAAGCCGGAATTATTCGTCACATCAAAACCAAGTTTATTGACAGCATACAACACACCCGTGTTCGGGGACAATGATGTTGTGTCATCGCCCGGACCACCTTGCGTGACGAGAATATCAAGGTTTGCATCAATCCCATACAACGTCGTGACAGTCGCCCCGGTCGTCGGGTTGGCGTTTTTCGTGTACGCTGCGGATACGATCGTAGGCGCGGGCGCCGTCCCCCCGATGACGGCGTCATACGTCGCGGCGTCATAGGCAAGTGGCGTGTCAGTCGCGGCAACAACGCCAGTATCGGCGTTGATCCGGAGGTTTTGTCCCGTGTTCGTCACGACACGGATCTTGTCCACGGCCGGGTTGAAATTGAACCCAAGATTGGTGCCCGAAATCGCTGGCGTGAACGGCCCTGTGCCGACGGCAGAGGCGACGCCACTTGAGGTGTTGATGGTATAAATGCGGTTCGTACTGCCGATTCCGGAGAGCGTTCCGTTGGTACTACGGTAATCAATCCCGAGCAAGTTTTCGCTCGGTTGGAGTCCCGTGACGGGCACAGTGGTCTGGATCGTAGCCGGTGTTGCACTGTCGAACGTGACCAACGCATTTGTGGTCGTGAGGCCAACCAGTGTTGCAGGAACGTCACGAGCTTCGAGCTTTTCGACACGAAGTAAGGCCACCGACGAGGGCTGAACATTGCCATGCCGCCGGGACGACTTAAAGGACGGAAATCGTGAGGACATGCTACAAACTCCAAAGGTGAATAGAAATAAGGTGAGTGACAACTTGTCATTGCCCAAGCAAACCAGATACCACGCAGCACGCAATTCTTACAATTCAATTGTCTACACGTTCGTTTACAACAGTAAGACATCGCCTCTAGACCCGACCAACCCCAAAATCTGTAGTAGAGATTAACCAATCGCATGCGTTTTTTACACAATAAAAACAGTGTATGCATGTGAAATAGTTAGCTGGTAATCATTGAAGTCCTGGTATCCAAGAACGTTATCAAGAGGGAATACGCACACCCTGAGAAATTGGATTTTGAGAAACCCGGTTCTCACGACAATTTTTGGCAGTCGATCAATTTTTCACGAGTTTCAGTGAAGCGAGAGGGACGACACGGAACACGGAACGGGATTTGAATCGCGGCAATGGGACTGATGGACTGTTGGGTGCCTGCTTCAGTAGCATCATCGAGTCAAGAGAACGATCTACTTTTGTGGCGAGAGCGAAAAGGGATCGGTGAACGGAATTGAGGAACGACTTGAAAATGGGGCGATCGGTGAGACGATGTGGGCTTTATTTTTGTAACATTTGGCATCCGTGCCGAATGGTGTCAGTGTAATATTTACGGCCCGACTCAGTCCGCCGAATATCGTCTCACTTCACGCATGGTGTGCATACGGCTCACGGGAATCCAACTTTCTGTTAGCAAGGATTGAAGTTTCTGTTGAACGAATTCAGTCGGGCCAAAGCCGTCTCGTTCGTCGCTGACCAAGACCTCTTGAATTATCGGACTGTGTTCCGGACGTTTCAGTGGTAATTGTGCTATTCTATCCATATCGCAATACTCCTTTTTGTAAACCCCATGAAAGTCTTGCACATAACGTGCCAAAGCCCGAACCGTCTAGGGGGAACTTCAATTTCCAAAGGTGATTCTATTGAAAGTTAGGAAAGAACAATACGACTGAGCAATCTACCGCCTGTTCGCAGGCGTCGTGCTGCGCGATTCCGCTTTTCAGCCGTATCTCACGTCATTGTCGTAGGTTCTGGGTGATGAATCTTGCGAAGTGTTCCGGAATCGTGCGTGGCGCAAACAGGAATGCCCCCACCGAATGCAGGAAGTATCAAGTATTCGGTGAGGTGATTCGCATCGGGGCTTACTTGTCAACTTCCATTGTGCGACGGATAAAGTTGACCTGCAACCGAGGGTAATGTTGCGGCGACCCGATGCGGTGGCGACTGCGTGGGTAGAACATTACTTCAAAGTCTTTGTTGGCCCGTTGTAGCGCATCAATGAACTGGGCGGTATTTTGCATATGCACATTGTCATCGACCATGCCATGAATCAGCAGTAACTTACCATGTAGATTCGCGGCGGCCTTCACGACGGACGACTTGTCGTACCCGGCTTTGTTGTCCTTCGGTAGGCCCATGTAACGCTCGGTGTAGATCGAGTCGTACAAGGTCCAATCCGTGACCGGCGCCCCCGCGATGCCGGCACTGAAGACTTTGCTGTGCGTGAGGGCGTAACTGGACATGTACCCGCCGTAGCTGTGGCCGCTGATCCCGACTCGTTTCAAATCCGCCCACGTGTTCTTTCCAACCCACGCGACTGCTTCTTCGAGATCCTTCAGTTCTTGCACGCCGAGTTGCTTGAAGCAGGTCCACGCACTGACGGACCCCTTGCCGCTGGCGGAACGCGGGTCGATGTTGAACACGACGATTCCGGACGCGGCCAGAACTTGTGCCATCACGTTCGGGTTCCAGCCGTCGCGCACCGTCGGCGCGTGGGGACCGGCGTAAGTCATCAGCCACAGTGGGTACTGCTTGGTGGCATCGAAGTCCGGCGGGTAGGTCAAAATCCCTTCGAGAACGAAGCCGTCTTTCATCGGAACTTGGACCCGCTCCGCTTTCCCCCACGCGTACTCGTCGCGTTGTTTGGACAGCGGCGTGCTTTCCAGTTTCCGAACTTCACCGACACCGATTTCAAACAGGGCGGATTGCGGTGCCACCGCGTTGTCACTGAAGCGATCGACGAACAGCGGCCCCTTCGGTGCCATCGTCACCGCATGGGTTCCGCCCGCCGCCGTGAGGCGTTCGGTTTTGCTGCCGTCAAGTTTGGCACGGTAAAAGTGCTTGCGATTATGGCCATCTTTCGTGCCGACGAAATAGGCCCAGCCGTCGGCTTCGTCCACGCGGTCGAGGGTCTGCGCTTCCCACTCGCCGTCGGTCACTTGCCCGAGTAGTTTGCCATCCGGGGCGTAGTGGTAAAGGTGCTTCCACCCGTTGCGATCGCTGTGAACAAGGAAGGAACCGTCGGCCAAGAACCGGGGTTCGCCGAGGTCTTCGATCCAGGCTTTGGTGCTATCGCGGAAGAGTTTTTTCGGCTTGCCTTCGACGTTCGGCCAGGTGACGAAATCGAGCCAGGTTTGCTCGCGGTTCTGCACGTAGGCAAAGGGTGCTTTGCCGTCCGCCATCCAGCCGACCCGTGAAACCACGATGCTATCCACCGGGTAATCCGCGAAGTCGAGGAACTTCACGTCGTTCGTTTCGAGGTTCGCCACGCCGATTTTCACGGTCGGGTTCGGGTCACCGGTTTTTGGGTAGTTGATCGATTCCAGGACGCCGCGCGCCGGGAACATCTGCGTGACGAAGAACTTCTTCACCGGCGTGTCGTCGTAGCGAAGGAACGCAATCGCGGTACTATCCGGGCTGAACCAGAACGACTTGCCGTTGCGGTTGAAGATTTCTTCCTCGTACACCCAGTCGGCATCGCCGTTCAAAATCTCGTTCGCGCCGCCGTCCTTCGTCAGTTGCGTTTCGGTCTGCGTGGCCACGTCCACGGCGTACAAGTTACCCTTGCGCACGAACACGAGTTTCTTGCCGTCCGGTGAAAGTGTGGTGAACTTGCGGTCCCCGCCACCCTTCGTCAATCGGACCGCCGGCGTGCCATCGAAGTAGGCCATGCCGAGGTCGCCGCCGACATCGACCAGTGTCGAAGTGCGCGCCTTGTTCATGCGGTCGAACGGGCCGTCCACGATTTGCTCAATCGTGATGTCGTTCAGGTCTTTTAACGCCGTCAGTGATTTGCGGAACGCCTTCGCGTCGATGAACGGCTCCGCGTTTCCGGTGCGGGCGTGGACCTTCATCAGCTTGCCGCCGCGTGGCGACAGGTAGTGTTCGCCGTCGGGCAACCAGTCTACCCCGCCGTCACCACCGCCCCGCCGGCCACCGCCGCCGCCTGGGCTGACTCGCCCCGTTAGCATCGCTTCTAATGTGATCGGTTTCTTCGCGGCCGGCTTGTCGTCTTGAAGCGCCGCAACTGCGACGGTCTGCATAAAGGGAGCGGCAAGCAATCGCAACACCGGGTACGGTTTGCCCGGTTGCAACGCGGCATCGAACACGTTCCAAGTGGCCAAACCGTCTTCACATTGCGGTTCAAGTAAGTACGCCGCGAGGCTACCCAGTGGTTGCGCTGCCTTCACGATCACGCTACCGG
>JANLRE010000212.1:0-9977 GCA_031368205.1 Fimbriiglobus sp.
GCTTCCTTCCAGTTGATCGGCGTATTGAACGCATCCCCGACGTTAAGCCAGAGAGTCCCACTCGGCTTGAGGCAACGCATCGTTTCCGCAAGGATTGTGACGAGGTTCCTGACGTACTCCCGAGGGTCTTCTTCGGATCCGATGGTCCCGTAGCCACGCTGACCCCAATACGGCGGAGACGTGACGACGACATCGAAACAATCCGAGGGCGTTTCCTTCAAACCCGAAAGGCAATCAACGTTGTGAACGTGGTTCAGTTCCCACGGGCCGAGTTTGCGGTTTTGCTGATGCACCCCGGCTTTGCACAACGAATCGGTTTCAAAGCCAGAAATAAGGACTTACGTCGATCACTAAAGGACTTACGTCAAATTTCAGCATTTGTTGTGCAAAGCCGATGCACCCCATTCAAATTTACAACAGATTCTTCACTTTCATCGAAAAGCGAAGTACCGTTTAAGGCTCTGCATCGCATTTTTTGCCCTCATTCGATCATCCCTTATAACTTCCACAAACTGTTTTACGTTCAAATGCAGCGTGGGGTAGGTCAGTTGTTTCGCAGCCGTGCCTTTCCGGGATTGGTGTTGGCAGGAATGCTAAATGATTCTGAATCAATAGCTCGGACGCCGACTCGACTGCCTATGTTGAGATCATTGTCTACGTGGTTATCGTGGCATGTCCTTTGCAGAACTAATAGGATTGATTCACCAGTCGTGTCGGTCAACTTAACGGTGATGGTCAGTCAAGGAGCGAATCATGGCGACAGCGAATGAGCGAGAGGTCGGCCCGCACCTGTTGGTGGTTATTGACCACCAAGAAGCCAAGGTCTATCGCACCGAAATCCACGGAGCTGTACCGGAACGGATTGCTCCCTATGACCCGCATGGGTACGGTCGGCATCTGCACTCCGCTCACGAATGGACCGACGGCAAACGGCAGCCTGAACGGAAGAGCTATTACGAAGCGGTTGCCAAGACGTTACACGGGGCTGAACAAGTCTTGTTGTTCGGCAGTGGTACTGGCCGAAGCAGTGCAATGGATCAGTTGCTCGCCGACCTGAAAGAACACCACGCCGACGTGGCCGCAAAGGTCGTTGGCTCGATCGTTGTCGATGCCCACCACACCACTGAGGACGAGTTGCTGGCTCAAGCGCGGGAGTTCTACGCCAAGTACAATCACAAGTAAGCCAAGCAACTTGCGGAAGCGGTTAGTCATAGCCTGTGTGTATGCGCATCGGCACGCAGGAAAATGCCCGTCAGGTTGCGGATGGTGCTTTTCTGGAACTACAATTCCGTGATGGCAACTGTCCGCACACTGACCCGACATGATTGGCAAGAGGCTCGTGACGCTTACTTGACACGTGTGGGGTCATGGGCCAAGGACCGGGTGTGGCGCAGTGCCAGACAAATCAAGCATCCCGTTTATGATTTTCTGTTTGAATACTACTCGAATAAGCCGGGTTACTTGATGCGGTGGACGCCGGGCGTTGGTGTGCGGCTTGTTGGCATGACACGCGAGGAACTGGACTGGTGTTCGGACTACGTGCCGAATGATTCAAGCTTTGAATTGGACGTTAAGACCTTTCCGCAACATCGCTACGACTACCTCGATTGGGCAATCCGCTACTTGGAATCGACCGCGAACCGTGAGCCGTTTTACGGTTGTTTCGGCTTACATGAATGGGCGATGGTTTATCAAGAATCGGAAGTACGGCATCGCCGAGTCCCGTTGCGGTTGACGGCCACGCAAACGAATGACGTGGTCACGGATGGGGTGCTGCGGTGTTCGCATTACGATGCGTTCCGGTTCTTCACCCCCGCCGCCGTGCCACAAAATCGTGTGCAACTTCGCCGGGAAATCAGCACCGACCATGACCAGCCGGCGTGCGTTCACGTCAACATGGACCTCTACAAGTTCACCTACAAGATTGCACCGTTCGTGTCGTCCGAAGTCGTTGCCGATGCGTTTGAATTGGCTGTCGCATCGCGCGAACTGGATATGCGTGCGAGTCCGTATGACCTGCGCGAATTTGGGTTCACGCCGATCCCAATCGAAACACGCGAGGGGCGTGAAGAGTACGTCACCCATCAACGGGAAATTGCCCGACGGGGTGTCGCGGTTCGCGCGAAAGTCTTGGGCGAATATCAGCGATTGCGCGAAGCGATTCAGTCCACGTCCACGATGCAAATCTGATTCACGTCGAGCAGTCGCCGCACGAACGCGATGTGTTTGCCATCGGGTGAAAACACGCAGGCTTCGGGGCGTGGGCTGTCATCGCTTCGCGGGGTGATGCGGCGAGTGGCACCCGAATTCACATCCGTCACGCAGACGCTGTTGTCCATCACGAATGCAACGGAATTGTCCGTCGGATGCCAGGTAAAGGCAGAATCCACGGAGTGATGGTTGTGTGTCACTTGAATGGGTTGACCACCTTGTGGCGAGATTGTCCAAAACTGCACGATGCCGACCTCGTCCCGTTTCAAGAAGCCGATCCGCGATCCATCGTGGGATGACCGCAACCAATGTCGCGGGCCAGTTAGTCCCGGAAATTTGTGTGACGTTGTATTCGTGAGTCGCCGTTGCACGGTGCCGCGTGGCGGCAACGGTCGGCGGGTTGCCGTCCCTTGTAATGGGCCGTCGCCGGGTTGCGTCAAGTCATCAGGTAAGTCCACAATGAACACTTCGGAAATCAGTTCATTCGTAGCCGTGCGAACTTGCCCCTGAAACGCCAATGACTGGTGACCCACCCAGGCTTCCTCGAACGCCTTCGAGATGTCGTCCGAACCCGGTCGCGGGTTGTCGGTTGTTTGCGTGACCAGTACGGTGAACGCGGTGCCGTCGTGGTTGCGGGAATGCGTCTGCGGCACACTAACACCTTGGCCGATGCTGCTCACGCCAACGTTGCGTTGGTTCAAGTCATGCTGTTCATTTGGTGTGGTGAATTTCGACAACACGTGGTCTTCGTAAGTGAAACTGACGAGTCGCCCATCCGGGCTGAAGACATGCACGTGCGAACCACCACGCAACGCACCTGACGTAAACGGTGGCAATAAATCGCGGGCATCGAGATTGACCACCACACCGGGCGTGTGAACATCCACGATGACCCCTTGTCGATGACACGCACTATATTGCCAGTCCGCCGTGGGGTGTTCCGGCCCCAGGATGAAGATGATTTTTGATTCGGAAGGATGCCAGGTCGCCACACCGCAATGGGCACCGTGCTTGGATTCAAACACGATGCGGATTTCTTTCGTGACCACATTCACCATCTCGATTCGCGTGCCGTCGAACTGCTCACCCGCCGCATCGGACCGGGTGTCGTAAACGAGCCATTGGCTGTTCGCGGACCAAACCCCAGTGTTCGTCAAGATGCGTCCACCGGCACCAGAAGTCAGTTGGGTTTCGTGAGGCATACGTGAGTGACGTGTTGGAGGAATGCTGAGCAGTGCGAAACCAATCGAGACTAAAACGATCAAGAGTCCGGTGAGCGGGCGTGTCATGTCATTTCGCTTTGCAATGCAGAACGCCGTAACAGTGACGAAATGTTACTTCGGTGCCTATGCTAGGGGAAGAGAAACCCGCACCATTTCACGGGAACCATCATGCTGACCGAATATCTTGACCAGAAAGTCGTTCTCGACTTTAGTAGCGAATACGTCTGCCTCGGAACGTTGAAGCGGATCGACGAAAACTTCTTGGAACTGTACAACGCGGACCTCCACGACTTGCGCGACACCGAAACGTCCCGTGAAAACTACGTGGCCGCGTCGGTGGCAACGGGCGTGAAGCGAAACCGAAAACGTTTGCTCGTGTCACGCACGGAAGTGATTGCCATTTCCTTAATGTCCGATGTCGTTGACGAGTGAGCAAGTCAACTCAGCTAGCGGTGACTTGGTTGAGCCATCGTCGCAGCAGTCCAACCAGGATTTTTTGCTCGCTCGCCGTTAACTCGGGCTTCGATGTTGACGCTTCCTCGAACCGTGTGGCCGTCGCTGCGTCAATCACTCGCCGCCCTTTCGCGGTCAGTTCGACGACCACGCCCCGCCGGTCGTCCGGATCCGCTTTGCGGGAAATCAGACCCAACGCAGTCAAGCGATCGAGGCGACTGGTCATCCCGCCCGACGTGAGCATTACGTTTTGCAACAACTGCGTCGGCGTCATCCCGTTGTCATTCCCGATGCGACGTAACGTCGCCAAGATGTCGAATTGCCCCAGGGACAATTTGTGAACCGCGAGTGCGGCATCCACGCTCCGTTCGAGGTGCTTGGCCAAGACAATCACACGCCCAACCACGGCAAGTGGTGACGGGTCCAACTCGGGCCGCGCCGTGCGCCAAGCCCGCAGCATTTCGTCGATGACATCCGGTTGATCGGCCATAAAAGTCTCTCGGTGTCAAGTATCTTACAATCAAGATACTTGACACCGAGAGACTTTGTAGCTAATTTGCGAAAGAAGACTGATACCGTTGCCCCCGTCTGGAACCCCCATTGAGGTACTCTCCATGAAAGAAATCACGATCGGCTCGATCACCGAAACCGCGATCGAGCGGAAAGACTACCCGCCCGAAAAAGTCCGGCAGATTCTGGCGAACGAAACCGTCGCCGTTCTCGGCTACGGTGTGCAAGGCCGTGGCCAATCGCAAAATATGCGTGACAACGGCATCAAGGTCATCGTGGGTCAACGCAAGGGCGGCAAGGCTTACGACCTGTGTTTGCAAGACGGTTGGATTCCCGGCGAGACACTCTTCGACCCCGAAGAAGCCGCCGCGAAAGCCACGGTGATTCAATACTTGCTGTCGGACGCGGGCCAAAAAGAGATGTGGCCGAAGATCAAGCCGCACCTGACCGCCGGGAAAGCCCTGTACTTTTCCCACGGCTTCTCGATCGTGTTCCACGACCAAACCGGCGTGGTGCCGCCCACGGACATCGACGTGATTTTGTGTGCGCCCAAGGGTTCCGGAACCACGGTCCGGCGTCTGTTCCTTGAAGGTCGCGGTATCAACTCCAGCTTCGCCATTCACCAAGACGCAACCGGGCGCGCGAAGGAGCGGTGCTTGGCACTGGGCGTTGCCATCGGCTCCGGATACTTGTTTGAAACGACATTCCAAAAGGAAGTCTTCTCCGACCTCACCGGGGAACGTGGCGTGTTGATGGGGGCGATTTACGGCTTGTGGCTGGCCCAGTACGAGGTGCTTCGGGCGAACGGCCACAGTCCGTCGGAAGCGTTCAACGAAACCGTTGAAGAAGCGACCCAAAGTCTGTACCCGCTCATCGCCGAAAAGGGGATGGACTGGATGTACGCGAACTGTTCGACGACCGCTCAACGCGGTGCGCTCGATTGGTTCAAGCCGTTCCGCGACGCCAGCAAGCCGGTGTTCGAGAAGCTGTACGAGTCCGTGAAAACGGGCGAAGAAACCAAGCGGGTTCTGGACGCCAACAGCCGAGCCGACTACCGCGAAGGGCTGGAAAAAGAGCTGAAAGAAATTGCCGAAAGTGAAATGTGGGTCGCCGGGAACTGGGTGCGATCCCTCCGCCCCGAACGGGCCGGTGACGACGCGAAATAACCGCTTTCCGACTGCATTTTTTCGACACAGCAGCCTCGATTTGCTATCGAGGCTGCTGTTCTATTTCATCTTGCGATCAGTTAAGCCAATACCGTGCCGATCAATACTTGTTATCAACCAGTTATTCGTTTGTCCGATTATTCACCTTGTTAGCTGTTCGATCAACGCACGTCAACACGGACAAAACCTTCACACTTGCGATGCGGGTACGGAAATCTTGGAAATTTTCCGTGAAATAGTCGCCGTCGGGTCCGTCTCCGTAACTCCGTAAGCGCGCAGGCATTCGGGAATCCGGTTTCACTGCGGGGGCTTGATTGTGCGGCCCACGACCGCGTCGGGACTTGACACCCGGAAAACTACCGCTCTAAGATGCCCTCACCTGACAAAGCTTCACCCGCCGACATGCCTACCTATCCGGCGGGGCTGACATCAACAGTACGGACATACGACAGTCAACCCAAGGCAACGCAGATAGATTTCTGTTGTGCCATTAATTATTGTCTCGAAATAAATTATGACGAGTCGATAGACGGGTCGCGCGCCCGCCGTGATGAGGACATGAAAATGCAATGCCGTGAACCAATCGCTGAATTTCGTGCCGTCTGGCTGCCAAACATGACCGATGCTGGTTTGACCCGACTGACCAATTTGCTCGCCACAGCAAGCCCTATGCTGATCCACGGGGCATTCACGCGGGCTATGCCGATGGGCTGTTTGGCGACCCATATTGCCTGGAACCATCCGAAAACAGCCCACTTAACCGAAGAAGCGGGGATTTGCTGGCTAACCAAGGTTGCCCGGTTGAATCCGGCGACATCGAAAGTTGTTGTGCAATGGGACCGCGGCGGGCTGCACGATCGAGAATTGCGGTTTGCGTTGCTGCAAGCCTGTCGCACGGAACAAGCGATGCGGGCCGATGATACGTTTCATGAAGTTGCGGAATACTGTGCCGTTGCGGCGGATTGACCATGTTGCAACGAGTGCTTGAACCCGAAGTGATGGACACCGCCGAGGACGCCCACGATTACGACACGATGGATCACTCGGGTGTGAATCGTGTCTTCGTATTGGACCTGTTGCAGTTTGCCCCCCGCCTTCAAAACCCGGTGCTGGACGTTGGCACTGGAACCGCACAAATCCCCATTGAACTTTGCCAGCAGCACACCACGGTTCAAGTTATGGCCATTGATGCCGCAGCGACGATGATCGAGTTAGCGAACCGCAACATTGCGAACGCCGGCTTGACATCGCGCATTCGTGCCGAGTTGGTCAACGCTCGCGGGCTACCCTTCCCCGATCAACACTTCGCAGCAGTCATCTCGAACAGCATCATCCACCACATCCCCGAACCGATGATTGTGTTCACGGAGATGGTTCGTGTCGGTCAACGAGATGGCGTCATTTTTGTGCGCGATCTGTTCCGACCGGATGACGAAGCAACTCTGACACATCTGGTGCAAACCTACGCCGGTGATGCCAACGCCCACCAGCGGATGTTGTTTGCCGATTCCCTTCGTGCGGCCTTAACCGTGGACGAAGTGCGTGGCCTCGTGACACAACTGGGTTACGCTGCCGAAACGGTGAACGCGACCTCGGATCGGCATTGGACGTGGGCGGCCACAATTCTTTAACGCCTTCTGCGTGGTTGCCAAATGTTACCTGTCCATCGCGTTTCCGCAACGCTCGCCAACATCGGCAACTGGTCTCACTTCGCGGTCCGTTCGGTGTTCGCCTGTCTCATCATGTTGTTTCGTCCTGCACTTTGGTTACGCCCTCTTTATGGTGTTTTGATCGGTGCATTCCCGCTCGCGGTTGTGTTGGGAATTGCACTCGGCGCAGTCATTTGGATGCAAACGCGCGGAATCTTGGAACGCACGGCGGGTGCCGCTGAACTGCTACCTACAGTTCTGGCAGCCGCAGTGTTGCTCGAACTTGCGCCGATCGGTGCGGGCCTCATCGTCGCCTCTCGGACGGGTGCGAGCTTGGGCGCGGAGTTGGCTTCCATGAAGGTGAGCGAGCAAGTGGATGCACTAGAATTGCTCGGCGTTTCCCCACTCCGACGATTGGTGGCACCACGAGTCTGGGCGTGCATCTTCGCCGTGCCGATGATTCATGTGCTGGTCGCATCGCTCGCATTGGGTAGCGGGTATTTGGCCGAGTTGGTGACCGGACAAACGACATGGTTGAAATATCAAAGCGCGATTCTTTCCGAATTGCGATTGGATGAGGTCGTACCAGCCGGATTGAAAACACTCGTGTTCGGCTGGCTCGTCGGCGTGACAGGTTGCTACGTCGGCTTGAACGCGAACGGCGGATCGGAAGGCGTCGGTAAAGCCGCGACCGATAGCGTGGTCAGTTGCACGTTGTTGGTGCTTGCGGCAGATGTGGTGTTAGTCGGCGTGATTCGACTTCTGTGATTGGTCACGCCAACCCACCCTCGCACCGTGATAGTTCGCAATCGCAAATGGCTCGTCGCAGGTGTTCGGGAAGTGCCTGTCGAGTCTTGCTTTCAGTGATTGTGCTTGCTCGATGTCCTCACAGATCGCAAACAGCGTTGGCCCCCACGACGATTGCCCGACGCCAGTCACCCCGGCATCTCGCACGCATTTCACAATTGCTTTCGCTTGGGGACTTGCATAAATGCCGTCTTGGTCGAGGATGAACGGCTCCCCGGCGGCGCGGTTGTACTCGTAGAGTGCCTCGCCGAAAGTGCGGCAATCGCCTTCGTGCAGTGCGGGCAACATTCCCAACAGGACCAATCGGCACATCTTCTCCGTGAGTTGGATCGACTCGATATGATCGCGCGGGCGGGCAAAGACTTGCTGTTCGCGGTCGCCGAACCAGTTCGCGGCAAGACACGGTTGAATCAACACAATCGGCCAGTTTGGGAAGTCGGTGCGCGAGATGATCTGGCCAATCCCGCTCGTACCAGTTTTGCCCGCGTCCACGATGAACCCGCCGTGTGCAAAACCATGTACACCGATCCCGGAGCGTTCACCACGACCAACCATCGTTGCCAGTTGCACGGCGGGCACTTCCCAACCCCAAAGCTCCGTGGTCACCGCACGGGCCACCGCCAGCCCCAGTTGCGTGCCGACACCAAGCCCGGTGTGTTCCGGTGGGCAGTTCTCGACGACGATTTGTAATGGCGTGCGACAAGACTCCGGGGAAGCTTCGACGACCCGTTTCGCAAAGCCGAGAGCACGATCGGCGGATGGGCCAACTGCACTCCACTCATTCGCTGCGTGCACAGTCAGAGTCAATTCGTGCCGCTCGGAGTCGATCATCATCCCCACGCCACCGAACCGGCGAATGGGTAACGCCGGTTCGTTCGGCCAATGGGCGTTCTCCAAAGTGGGTACATGCAACAAGCCGAAGTGGAGGCGACAAGGGGTTGTCACTCGCGTCATGACTTGGCCCCTTCCGTGTGAAATTTAGTGCAGTAGTTTTCGAGGAACGCCATCGCTTCTCGCTCAGGGTCACCGCCCGTTTTGTCCACGATCACACGCAACTTGCGATACTCCGCGTCGATTTCCTGGCGTGGCAACAAGTGCAATCGCGTAGCGAAGATTGCCGCTTCCAAGACCGCGTGCTTGGCGCGATTGAACCCGAAGAAATCACGTAGCGTTCCGGTGTGAACCACCTCGGCTTCGATCTTCACGCGCTGTTCGGACTCGTCAATTGACGCCACGCGAAACTCAAAAAATCGACACGCCCCGCTCAGGATGAACCCGTTCAGGCGCTCCGCTTTCTTGAACTCCGGGAACCGTTCGATCCGACCCACCGCCGCGTGTGCCATCAGCAACACGTCGTCCGTGACATGCAGCACCCCTTCGCCGTGCCTTACGAGATTTTGGTACGTGTGTGAGGTCGGGAAAGGGCGCAACAGAAAGCGTCGCATGTCCGGTTCGACACGTGGCCCCATCGGCGCGAGGTGCGGTGTGCCGTCCGGGTTCGTGGTGGTGACGAGTCCTTCGAGGATCATTTTTCGAGCGCCCGTAGCAAGCCGGCTGCTTTGTGCATGGTTTCTTCGTACTCCCGCAACGGGTCCGAATCGGCAACAATCCCGCCGCCGACCGGAAACTGTAACCACCCCCGGCCCGCAGTGAACGTGCGGATCAAGATATTCGTGTCCATCGAACCGTCGAACCCGATGTAGCCGATACTTCCGCAATACGGCCCGCGTTCGGTCGGTTCGAGTTCGGCGATGATCTCCATCGCGCGGACTTTCGGCGCCCCGGTCACGGACCCGCCGGGGAACGCGGCGGCTAACAAGTCGAGGGGCGTCAGACCGGCTTTCAACCTCCCGCGCACTTCGGATACCAGATGATGCACGTACCGAAAGCTTTCGACTTCGCACACTTTCGGCACAGTCACGGAGCCGAACTCCGCGACCCGCCCGATGTCGTTGCGG
>JANLRE010000215.1:0-6070 GCA_031368205.1 Fimbriiglobus sp.
TTGCTGGCACTGTTAGCGACCGTGGCCCAGCCGTTGCTAGTCCCCGACCCGAGTGTTGACCTAGCCGGTTATCTTGCGGTTTGGTTGACCGCCGCCGTTGTGGGTGCGGCGGCAGCCGGTTCGGGGATCTGGTTGCGGCACCGGACCACTCACCTTCCCCTGAGCCGGGAAGTGACTCGGTTGGCGGTTTCGCAGTTTGCGCCGTGTCTGGTGGCCGGTGGATTGGTCACGTTGGTGATTGCTCGCCACGCGCCGCAAGTGGGCTGGATGTTGCCGGGGTTGTGGCAGGTGCTGTTCAGCCTGGGTGTGTTCGCGTCGTACCGATTGTTGCCCCCGCCGACGGTCGGGATTGGGATTTTTTACTTAATCGCTGGCGTGGTGAACTTGGCGAATTCATCGACGAACACGGCGTTTTCACCCTGGGCAATGGGGCTGCCGTTCAGCATCGGCCAACTGGCGACTGCCGCGATTCTTTACTGGCATCTGGAGCGTGACCATGCCGAATGACCCGACGCCCGCCGACGAATCTGGCCGCTACGCCTTCGACGGCATCGACCGCGTTTTGCACGAGAAAGCCCGGCTGGGCATCCTCACGTCGTTACTGGCCCATCAAAACGGCCTCGTGTTCGGCGAACTTCGGGACTTGTGCGCGCTGACGGACGGCAACCTCAGTCGCCACTTGCAAACGCTTCAGGAAGCGACTCTCATCGAAATCTGGAAGGGCTACAAAGGCAAGCGACCGCAAACCCTCGTGCGGCTCACCACGGACGGCCGCACGCGATTTTTGGACTACCTCAACTTGCTCGAAAACATCGTGTCGGGCGCACTGTCCACCGCGAAGCCAGAACTCGAACCACCACCCAACGCAAAAAAGCTCGGCTGGTCCACAACGTGATGCCCATAGTCAGGTCACTTTGTAATCCAAAATAGAGGGTGCATAGTGGCTTACTTCCCGATGCAGAAGCGGTGTCGCCGGGGCACGGGATGCACGAAATGCACGAAAACAAGGGATTTTTGACACTGCGGGCCGAACTGTGGCGTGCCCGCCGTGCCCGTTTTGCACCCCGAGAACGCATTTCCCTTCCAATTCCCTTCCGCAGGAACTACGGTTTTCTAAAGGGTTTTGGCGAGTTGTTCTCGTGGGTAAGCCGATCTGGAGACGTTTTAGTGGATGGTTGTACGAGCCGCCTTCCGGCGGACACGCCGCACCCTGTACAATGGGCGAATGGACGCAGCAGCCGCCCCATCCCCTGATCCACCACTGCCGCCCGTCATCCCTCGGGTTTATCGGGCAATGAAGCGCGTCGTTGCCGACGACCTGCCAGAGGTTGGCACTGCGAATTCCTCGCAGCTCGGGGCGCGACCCGGACCGGACGTGACGGTGGATGCTGCCAAAGATGTCGTGCTCGACGGGAAGGGAATGTCCGTCGCGCCCGCTTGGCGCGACCTCGACTACACCCGAATTCCGCGCCGTCTCCACCAGAAATTCCCTGGGGCCGCAGGGTCGAATTCGTCTGCGTGCTTTGCGCACGGGGCCGGTCCCTTTCAAGCGGGTGCGATCAACGCCGATTTGGTCTTGGTACCGGATGCGGGTGCTGGCCCGGTGACCCACGGCGTGGTGTCACCATTACGAGTGATGCCGGAAGCGCAGTACAACGGTGCCATTGCCGCGACCCGCCCGAACTGGGTCATCGACGAGGTATGATTATGGCCGCAACACAAAGCTTCGGAGCGCACGCCTTTGACCTTGTAGCCCGAGGGACGATCGTTCTGCACCAACTGATCGCGGACGGCAAGGGAGACGAACCGGAGGCGGACGCGGTTCGTGACTCACTTGATGCGCCGCTGGCAAGTCTGAGTAAGAGCGAGCGGGAGCGAGCCCGGATGCTCTCCGAGGACTTGTACTCGCTGACCGAGTTGAAACCTGACCGCGTATTGAAGGCGGCGAGTGCCGATGCCCAGGCTAGCTTTCAGGCGATTTACAACGCAAAGCAGCGACGACAGTGGGATGTAGTTCTGGACCTCATTCGTAAGTGGCAGGATTACCTGCCCCTGGTCGTACTCAGCCACCTGCGGGGATCGACCTGGGCCGAGGCCGGGAAGTATGAAATCGCTTCCGCGTTTTACGCGAAGGCGGCGGACATCGAACCGAAGGGGAATTACCCCGCGCTCTATTTGGACGCGCTCAGCAAATCGAACCCTGCGAAAGCGAAGGGCGTGGCCGAAAAAGTGGTGAACTCCCCCGAGGATTACTCGGCTCCGACGGTCATTCAAGCCGCACACGTACTTGCCGCCGCCGCGCGACCGCTGCCTGCGAACGAGGCGAGGGCAATCGAGACGGAGTTGATCCCGGTCGTCGAAGGGGCGATGCAGGCGCTCGAGCGTGACAAAAAGCAAGAGTCGGAAAGCTACCTGGTGGCGGCATTGCTGATCGGCAGCGCCTACGAGCACAAGGGCGACACGCGTGCTGCTTACGATTACTACTCGCGAGGTCTGAGCGTCGATCCGCAGAACGATGCTTTGCTTATCCTTCGCGGAATGTTGATGTACGGGATCAACTCTGGTGCGATCTCCGATTTGGAGCTGACTGTAAAGCTGGGAAGTAAGACGATCTGGCCTTACTTCTTTCTCGCACATCACTACTTGGTGAGTGATCGGTTCGACGACTGCCGCAAGTTCTGCGAGCGAGCACTCGACCTCCGGGCTTCTGCACCTATGCGCAGCGAACTACAGGATTGGCTGGCGATCGCCGAGGCGCAACTCAGTTTCCCCGCTGAGCGTGTCAGGCGTCTGTTCGAGGATGCCATACGCCTCGACCCACACAACGAACGGGCCAAGAAAAACCTCTCGACCTTCAATGGTCTGGCTGGTCGTCATCCGAGCACGGAACTGGTGTGGGATCAGCGAACCGAGCCGTCGCTTCGGGCTTTTGGCATGGCCGAGCACGACTTGGAGAAAATGCTAATTCTTCAGATGAGTCTCAGCGCGTAACCACGGCCGCCAGAGGCTTCGGGGCTATTTCTTTTGCCGATTCGCAGAAAAACTACTTCCCGATGCAAAACCGGGAGAAGATTCGGTCCAGCAGGTCGTTCGTGTAGACGGCACCGGCCATCTCGCCGATTTGGTCAAGGCTCTCGCGGAGGGCTAGGGCGAGCAACTCTTGCGGGTCTTCCTCACGGGCGTGTTCATGGACTCGACGTAACGCCAGGATTGCGGCATCGACGTGGGCGCGGCACCGGCTTTGGCTGGGTGCCAGTGGCGGTCTGGCGATGACGGCCACGGTTTCCGTCAACGTGGTGCGAAGATCGTCCAGGCCGTTGGGTGTGAGGATCGAGGTGAAAACGATTGTCGAGGTTTCGTTCCCGGCTCGTCGATCAGTCAAATCGGCCTTCGTGGCAACCCTCAAGACGTGGGCGCCGGTTTGCTTCAAGCGTTGGCCATCCGCTGCGTCAAACGTCTCGCCAGCGGGCACGCACCAGAGGATGACATCGGCACGGGTGGTTTGTTCGCGGCCTAGGCGTTGGGCTTGGTCTTCGATCGTGTCCGTGGCGTGGTGCCAGCCTGCCGTGTCGATCAGTTCGATGGTGATGCCGCCGAGCTTCATCGGGTGCAACAGGTAATCGCGGGTCGTGCCGGCTTGGTCGCTGACAAGCGCCGCGTCCCGCCCGGTCAGTGCATTGAACAGGCTGCTTTTCCCCGCGTTCGGGTTGCCGACGATGGCGACGCGAATGGGTCGGCCACTCACGGTGCGGTCGTCGAGTTGCCGCCGCAAGTTCATGAGGTGGGCAATCGCGGCGGTACTGCGGAGCATGATTTGCGACAGGCTGACGAACTCAATGTCCTCATCGACGAAATCGAGACCGGCTTCGACATCCGCCAACAAATTCAGCAAGTCGTTGCGCAACTTTTGCAACGGCTGGGTCACGCCGCCCGCCAGTTGCGTGAGGGCTTGCTGAAGATCGGCGTCGGTCCCCGCTTCGATGACGGCTAACACTGCCTCCGCTTGCGTGAGGTCTTTTTTCCCGGCCAGAAACGCCCGTTGGGTGAACTCCCCTGGCAGCGCCGACCGTGCCCCGGCGTTCAACAGCGCCGCGATGATTCGCTCCACCAGGGGTGGGCTAGAGATCGTGTGCAACTCCGCGAGGTCTTGCCCGGTGTAGGTGTGCGGTGACGGCCAAAAGTAGAGATCCGACGGTAGTGTTGAATACACGTCCGGAAGGCGAATGGCACCGGGGAGGAGGACTTTCCGTGGCGTGGCATTCCACACCGTTTCCGATTCAAACACGGTCGCCACAACGGCCCGCGTCTTCGGCCCGGTGACCCGTACGATCGCCCGCAAGCCCGGACCGGCGGCTGAAGAGAGGGCAACGATCGTGTCGTCGGGGTGGGGTGTCATGGGGTGGGAGTCATGCTTGTTAGTGGGAATTTGTCCACACTGTCAACGATTTGGTTTTCAACCCCAACGGGGTTGTTCCCTTAGCCCAGGGTGAAACCCTGGGAACCTGCCACAGAGAGGATGCTTCCTGGCAATGGGTGCAGCGTCCCAGGGTAACGGACCTTCGGTCCGCAACCCTGGGCTAATGGAACAACCCCGTTGGGGTTGAAATCAAAAAAGCATCGACAGATTTCGACCTGCGAAAGTAACGATAGTACCGTGTAACCGAACGCCGCCCGTGAACGGTTCACGGGCGGCGTTCGGTTGATTCAAGTCGCCCCGACAATCAGTCGCCACCACCTGTGGCCTTGCCGATCGCTTCGGCGGACAGTTTCAACACGATGCCGACGTTCTTCGCTTTCACTTTGCTCTTGAGCGTCTTGCCGACTTCATCGGCGAGCGGTTTGAACTGCGGTTGTTGCCCCGTCACCAACGGAAGGAAGCCCTTGACGGTCCCGATCAATTGGCTGATCGTGTCGCCGAAGTCTTCAGCGGTGTCGTCGTCCTTCATCCCCATGTTGATGTCGAGGCCCACTTCGTCGGTGACGCGGAAGGTCATGGCGAAATTGCGCATGTTTTCGAGTTGCTTCACGAGCTTCGCACTGTCCACGCCGGGGATGTTCACGCCGGGCGGCAGTTGGTCGATCTTGCCGTCCGTCAGGCCGCAGAAGTACATCGACGATTTTTCGTCCATGCCCAGCAAGAGCAGGGCGAGTTCTTTCTTAATGGCGGGCTTGGCTTTTTCTTTCGCGGCGTCGAGGGTCTTCGCCACGAGCTTCTTGTCGTTGCCCGCAATGATCGTCTTGGCGTCTGCCACGCCCGCGAAGAAGGGCTTGGGTTGCTTGTCGTCGGTGTACTTCACGAGTTCGTACTCGCCTTCTTTCACGACCGCGATTTTGTCGCCGTTGTTCTTGGCTTCTTTTTTGGCCGCTTCGAGCAGCTTGTCTTTGTCGAAAGTGCCCCGAAGCACGGCGATCGTTTGCATGTCTTCCGGGCCTTTGCCCCAGATGCCGACCGTGACCCGTTCGATGTCCTTCAACGGATCGAGGCCCAAATCTTTGAGCATCCGTTGGGCTTCTTCATTGCCGGCCAGCATCTGTTTGATTTGACCGAGCGCGTACTTTTTGACCAAGTCCGAATCAATGATTTGCCGCACGTTCAGATACATGACCGATTCGGTTTCGGCTGGCAACAGGTTATCAATCTCAGCCGAACGAGCCGGGGCAGTTAGCCCGGCAGTGAGAACGGCACCGAGAAGTAAACGACGAAACATGGAGAACCCTCGACAGTGAGCAGGAATTTTGTCGTCCGGAACCTCACGGTCCGGAATCACGACTGGAAAACTATACTCCGCCCGCTCGACACAAGTTTCGAGAAAGCGGTACACGACCCATTCTAGGCTGTACCGAAAAGCGCCGGGTGTCAAATTTGGCGCCCGGTGCTTTTCGATGCACTCCAGAGGCTAACCCGGATATTTCACATCTGTCGATCGCCACACTGAAAAATCACGACGCCACCCGTTGCCGACATTGATCCTTTTTGCACAATGATGCTGCCAGGACTTTGTGCGGTGGCTGCTTGCGAGTTCCGCAATGGCGAATCCCAAGAAAACGATCTCGATTGGCATGAGCTTCA
>JANLRE010000279.1:0-1800 GCA_031368205.1 Fimbriiglobus sp.
TTTAAGCAGCGGGTGACTTGGACCAACGCGACTCAGACCCCGACGCGGCAACTCGTCTTTAACTTTTACCCGCTCTACAAAATCCCGGACGGCGAATCGCTGCTTCTGTCGAAGACGCTGGAACTGCTGCGGATGCAGCCGTCGTATGGTATCGACCGGCGCGGGCGGCACGGGCAGATTGATTCGGTGCGGCTGTGTGACGGCGGCAATGGCGAAGTCGCGTTCCAGAAGCGGGCGGACAACCAGACGGCGTTCGTGGTGGAACTTCCGCATGTCGTCGCGCCGGGGCAATCGGTCGCGGTCGAAGTGTCGGGGTCGATCCGGCTGCCGAACATTCAAGGGCGATGGGGCCAGTGGGACGGCATCACGTTTCTGACGAACGCGCTGCCGGTGCTGGCGTTCTGCGACGATCGCGGCTGGCACGACATGCCGTTCGTGCCGTGGCACCAGCCGTTTTGGAACGAAGCGGGCGTGTACACCGCCACCATCAAGTTGCCCGAAAACCAAACCCTGGCTTGCTCCGCCGACATCGCCAGTGAGACCGCCACGCCCGACGGGTGGAAGCGGGTGGTCACGAAGCCGTTCACGGGCCGCGACTTTGCGATGGTCTGTTCGGCCAAGTTTCACCAACACAAATTGAGCGTGAAACTGCCGGACGGCCGGGAAGTGGCGGTTCGCTGTTTGGCCCTCGACCGGCACGATTTTTACGCCAAGGAAATCCTACGCATCGTCGAAGCGGCGCTCCCGGTTTACAGCAAGTGGTTCGGGGCGTTCCCCTACGACCACTTCACGATCGTCGAGTCCTACTTCGGGTGGAACGGCAACGAGTGCGCCGGGCTGGTCATGATCGACGAGCGGGTTTTCGACATGCCGCACCTGGCGCACGGCTACGTCGAATACTTGGTGTCGCACGAGACGTGCCACCAGTGGTGGTACAACCAGGTCGGCACCAACGGTTACGCCGAGACGTTCATGGACGAAGGCGCCGCAACGTACTTCACACACCGATTGATTGACGGAACGAGGGGCAAAAATAATCCGTTCATGCACTGGCCCAAGGGCGGCGAGTGGTTGCCGAACATCAACCGGGACAACTATCGGTTCTCCGGTATCTATGGTGCGATCCGCCGGGATGATGCGCCGGCGGCGGCAGGTCCGTTGCCGGATTTCGGGCACCTCGCCGGGCTATTTAGCGGCGCGTATGACCGGGGGTCGAAAGTCTTCGGCATGATCGAATCGCGGCTGGGTGAAGAAGCGTTTCTCGATTTCATCCGGATGCTGGTGAAGAAGTATTCGTTCCGCGTCCTTTCCGCGCAGCAACTCAAAGAAGAACTCATCGCCTACGCCGGGCCGGAAAGTGCGGAGCAGTGGAATCAACTTTTCGATCGGTGGGTCTACGACCGCGGGCTGACGGATTGGGCGGTCAATTCCGTGAAAATCCGCAGTCGTGGACCCCGGCAAATGCAGGGGAATCGGCTGGCGGATGGGCATTCCGTGCGGGTCGAAGTGCAGCTTTCGCAAAACCGCGAGTACGACGAACCGACCACGCTGGGCTTCCAATTCGCGGACGGGGACGGCTTCCCGGTCCGCATCCCGATCGGCAATCCCGGCGCCCTTGTGGGGTTGGAACGGTACGACGTGGAAGTCGAGCCGAAGCGTAACGGCGTGACCACGGTTCGGTTGACCTTGCCCGCCGAACCAACGCAAGTGATGGTCGATCCGGACCGAATCTTGCTGGACGCGAACCCGGCGAACAACGTGTGGAACCGCCACCCGAACGTCCGCATCGTGCCGTTCTAC
>JANLRE010000331.1:0-14336 GCA_031368205.1 Fimbriiglobus sp.
GGACGCCAAAGACAGCAAGGACGACGCGAAAAAGGACACCAAGAAAGCTGCGGTTGCCAAAGCGAGCATTGTGAAGATCGGCGAGGGGAAAGATGGCAAGTTCCGCTTCTCGATCTACAACGCAGACGGTGAATTCCTCGCAATGTCCGGCGCGAACACCTTCGAGAGCAAAGCCGATGCGGTCAAAGGTCTCGAAGAACTGAAAGCCGCACTCAAGGAAACCAAGGTCGAGTACCTGGAGTCCAAGAAAGTGAAGGATAAAGAGAAGGACAAGGATAAGTAGAGTTCAGAACAAACTGAGAAAACGCGAATGCCACGGTCTTGGACCGTGGCATTCGTTTTTGTCGCGTGTTACGCTCGGCTGATCGGAAGTTGGGGTTGTCGTCCGATCTGCGCGAGGGGTTACACCGAGCGCTGCGACTCCTCCGGAGTCGTAGAAAATGGGGGGACAGTTTCCTGGGGTGCGCGAAGCGCGACCCCAGGCTAATCGCTGCAATCCCTTCGGGATAAAAGCACCCCGAGGCATCCTGAAAGGATGCCAGCGATTAGCCTGGGGTTGAGCGCAGCGACACCCTAGGTGACTTCCGCACAGCTTCAAAACCAGGATGACCCTGGGGAAACCCAAACACGAAGTGGCCCTCTCCGGGCACGTGGGGACGTTATCGGACTTCAAAGTGAAACCTTGATGAGTTTTGGCCTGAGCCGCTTTGCCAACTTCCTGCAACGAGTTTGTAACGACAAGCATCCGGATCCTGGACTCACTCGTCGAGTGTGGTGTAGGATGCGATGACATTGCCCAATTCTGTCGGAGGGTTCCTCCCATGCGTCGATTGATTTTCACAGTGGCCGTGGCGCTTCTGGCGTGGCCGGTTGCGGCAGCGGACAAGGACGAAGCCGGTTGCTTCGGCACCAAGATCGAGTTCCGCGACACGCCACGGGAAGCGGCGGCGGAAGCGAAGACGTCCGAGAAGCTGGTGTTTGTGCTTCACGTGTCGGGCAACTTTGAAGACCCCCGGTTCACGTGAAACAACGCCGAAGCGCTCCGTGTGAGCGCCCTCGCCAGCCCTGAAGTGGGGCGGTTCGTCAACGAGCATTTCGTCGCGTCGTTCCAAAAAGTCGGCACGTTCAAAATTGTCGGCGCCGCGAAACAAGGCGGCAACGTCGCGTCGTACTTCTGCGCCCCGGACGGCCGGGTGCTGCACGCCATTGCCGGGCCGGTGGACGCGACCACGTTTTTGCGGGAAGCGAAGTGGGTCGTCGAGACGACGAAAGAGTCGATGAAGTCGAGCAATGGCGACGGGGCGAAGTTCAAGGAAGCCTTCCGCAAAGCCCATGCCACCAAGCTGCGTGCCGAAACCGGCCTGACGGTCGAAGCCATTACTTGGGATCCACCCGAAGCACAATCCGACGCCGACAGCTTGACATACCGCGACCCGACCGGGCGACCACTGGCCCCGAAACTTCCGCCACCGCCGATCGACGGCCCTGATGTTCGGTTAACAACGGCGGAGTTCAACAAACGCCAAGATGCCGCGAACAATGCCCCCGGTGCCCGAGCGATTGTCTGCGGTGGCGGGCGACGTGTTGTGGTGAACAATCAAGCAATTGTGCATCAACTGATGGCCGCGCATTCACTGACCAAGATCGAGCGCGTGTACGGCACCGTGTTCGAGAACATCCTCGGTGAGAAAGTCTCCACGAAACCCGTCGATGTGGTGACGCCGTTCCCGTGGGTCGATCGCGCCGGCAACAAAGTGAAGTAGTCAGCAGGAAAGCCCCCGAAAGCCCACGAATGATCATTCGTGGGCTTTCGCCTACTTAATTCTCCTGCCGTTGCGTGGGCAACAGGAACGACAGTATCAGCGCGAGCAAGTACACTGTGCCGCCGATGCACGCGGCAGCCGTGGCGACTTTGACGGGGTTCTCGCCGGTGAAGAAGCCGGAGAGAATCTCCGTGTTGAACGTGGCCGCCATCGTGCCGATCATGCGACCGCCGACGTTGGTGGCAAAGCTGCCGCCGGTGCCGCGTAAGTGGACCGGGAACACCTTCGGCAAGAACTCGCTGATGAAGCTGAACTGGGCCACCGTGAACAAACCGCAGAAAAAGATGGCGAGCGCGAACGTGTTGTACTCGCCTTGGTAGAGCACCAGATAGGTGTACGGGAAGACGATTACGCCCGGCACCAGGAACAGCCGCAACAGCCACCGACTTGGCACGAAGATCAGCAGTGCGGCGAGTAAGATTCGCCCCGTTAGCCCGCCGAGTTCCTGCCAGCGTTGGATGTTGCCACGGGTTTCTTCAATCACTTGTCGAACGGGTGCTGCGACTTTGGCCAAGTCTTTTCCGGCGGCCTTACGGGCATCGCTTCCTTCTGGCGTTGCGTCCCGTTTCTCCGTCGCCGCTTTGATCGCGGGGCCGTGTTCCTTCCGCACTTCTGCCACGGCGGGCAAGCCGGGGACCATTTGCAAGGGGGTCAGTTGCAGTGCCCCGAATGCTGCCGCGTAACCACAGGCGGAAAGGGCAGCGGTCACGAGTGTCGTTCGCAGCAACGCCGGTGAAAACAGTTCGCCGAAATTGGGACGGCGGAGCGTTCCGGCGCGTTTGCGTTCGAGCCATACCCGTGATTCCGGAACGAACGGCAGCAAGAACAAAATCAGCGCGCCGGGGATCAGGCCGGTTAACAGAGTGTACCGCCACGCCAGATTAGTCGGGTCGTGGCCTTCGGGGAAGGCGATGGGCAGTGCGGGCAGCGTTCCGGCTTTCGCCGACGCCACGATTACGTTGAACACTTCCGTCACGAGAATGCCGCCCAACGAAGCCGTCGCCAACGTCCAGCCGATCGCCAACTCGCGTGACCGCTTATCCTGAAACAGTTCCGCCAGCCATGTGACCGCCGCCACAAGTTCGACACACACGCCGATAAAAGTCGTGCTACGGAACAGGATCAGTTGCCAAAGTTCGGTGCTAAACGCGGCCGCAACCGGGGAGAGGGAGTAGGCCAAGATGCTGGCGACCATAATGGTTCTGCGGCCAAATCGGTCGATCATCCAGCCACCCAATAGCCCGAAGAACCCACCCGCCAGTGCCGCAATCCACAGCATCCGCCCTGCCCACAACCTCACCATGTCACTGTCCGCCGGGGCCTTCAGCAATTCGCTGAGGGCGCTCGACCCGATCACCGGGAACATCAACAGTTCGTAGGTATCGAACAGAAACCCGATCGAAGCGACGAGCAGCACAAGGATCCGCACGACCAACGACAACGGGACCGAGGAAGCAGTAACAGGTGACGACACGAGTGAATCTCCGCGAAAGGCGAGTTTGGTAGGTTCAAGGAAGGGTAAGGAACCGGGACGCAGATGGCCAATGCAGAAATGCAGAACCAAAAAACGGGACTGGCGCGGGTGTAACCAATTTCTCTGCGGGGTCAAAAAAACGTTCGCCGCAGAGTCGCAGAGGACACAGAGGACACAGAGAAAGCCATTCAAATTGTTTTGGCTTGCTCGGCGCTCTCTGCGACTCTGCGGTGTAAACGCTTTTCCGAGGCCCGGCGAAATTAGCTGCACCCAGGCGCGCAACATGCGGAGAGAACTAACTGCAGGTTACGGCTTGGGTTGTACCTTGAGCGGATCAAACCACTGCTTTTGCCAGTAAGTGCGGGTGTATTCCTCGGCACCACCGGGGAACGCGGCGTCCGGCAGCTTGCCGAAGAGGTCGAGCATTTTGGCTAACGTGGCTGCGGCTGGTTCCCGACGGTCGGCGTAGGTGTACGACGAGTACAACATGCTGAGCACGATCAACTCTTCCACTTTGCCTTGATAGCGTTGCGTGAGTTTGTCGCACAACGCAGGCATTTCGTCGTACTTCTTCAACAGGAAGGTCGTGTTGGCTAAGCGAATGTCGCCTTGCGTCCGCAGGTACACATCTGGCGAATCGCTTAAACTCTCAAAGTGCTTCTGCGCTTCGCCTAATTTGCGGTCAGCATCGGCGGGCGGACGGCCATTTTGATGGTCACCCCGAGCCAGCAACAACAAACTACTGCCCAGGTACAACTTAGCGGAACCGGCGAGTGGGCAGGTCGGGTGGGCTTGGAGTAACTGCCGAAACCGACTCTCCGCTTCCGGGATGTTCGATTGCTGTAACAGGAGTTTTCCCAGCTCGAACAGGGCTTGCTGTTGGGCCTCTTTTTCCGGTGCGGTTTCAGCCGGGGCGTTGGCGGCTTGGGAGAGCAAGTCCTGACCGAGTTGCGTCATTCCCTGCACTTCGGAGCGTGCCACATCAGTCGTTGCCGTTCGCACTTTGGTCCGGGCTTGATCGAGGTACGCTACCCCGAGCTTGACCCGTGCCGTGGCTGCCGCCGGTCCCGACTTTGCCATCGCCTGTTTCAGGGCACTCTCACCCTCTTTGAACTGATTCCCCGCGATCAGCGACTCCCCCTTTTCCACCCAGGCCGCTGCGATGACATCGTCAGGCAGTCCCGCCAATTGCGTGAGTTGGTCGATCGTCGTCGCGGCGGCTTTTTCATCGCCACCTAGCCGGTACGATTGCGCGGCCCGGCGGAGGAAATCCGCCTTCCCGGTGGCGTTGGGGAACGTGGCAGCGAGGGCAACGTAGTCGGTCGCGGCCTCGTGGAATTTCTCCGTGGCCAGCGCGACCGTGGTTGGATTCTGTTGCAGTTTCGTCGCCCAACTTGTGTTCGCATCCGCCCGCTTTTCGACAGCCCGTCCAGGGACGGCAATCGCTTGGTAAACCCCGGTTGCCCGCACTGCGGACGGGTAATCCGCTTCATTCAACGCGACTTGGATGGTCTCTTCACACGTCGCACGGGCTTCATCAATCGTGAGGTACGGGTTTTGAAATTCCGAACCCGGTGCAACCTCTTTGAGTGCCGTGGTCAAGTGATCGACCGCCGCCACGCGGTTACCCCGTGAAGCGGGGTCATGAATTGCGAGGTCAGTCAAGCGAATCCCTGCCGCCTGCCCAACTGGTCCCGATTCTTTCCCAGCGAGTTCAAAGAACGGTTTAGCGGCGTCCAGATTCTTCAGCCGCAGATACCCGAGTCCCGTTTGATACTGCAACGTGGCATGGCGATCTTTCGGCAACGCCGGGTTGAGCAGTGCCGCTTCAAAGTGGGTCACCGCGTCCTTCCAGTTGTTCTCCGCCGCCGCGATTTGCCCCAATTGCAGCTTGGCCAACGCCTGAACATCCGGCGCGGCGCCCGCACCAATATCCTTGAGCCAAGCCCGTGCTTCCTTGGGTTCATTCAGCGACAAGTGAAGGTCCGCAAGGCGTTGCTGATACCGTGCCACCGTGGCCGCAGGAAGCTTGAGCGAACTGGTCAGATACGTCTTGAGTTCGTCTTTCGCCAATCGGGTATCGGGCGGGCTAAGTCGCAAACAATTCTCGGCCAACAACCGTCGCCGTTCGCCTTCGACTTCCTCGCCGGTCGGCGGTGCAATCAGTGCCGTGTGGATGCTTTTCGCATCCCCGGTTTTGAGAGCCGCTTGGACTTTCGCGTACCGGAAGGTGAACCGCTTTTGATCGATCGGGTCGGCCAATTTGGTGGCGTCCGCTTGCATAAACTGGTCAGCCGCTTTTTTCCACAACTCCACTTCGTCCGGGTTCGCTTCAGCGAGTTGTGCAAACGCACTCCCGATCAGGAAACGCGAATCGGGTGTGACCTCCGAATCCCCAGCCGGGTACTCCGCGATCACGGCAACCAATTTTTCCAGGCTGTTCAGATCCAGCGGTTTGCGATCAAGAGTTTGCTTCAAGCTCCCGAGTGCCCGAGTGTACTGGTCGGCGGGTGTTTCCGGGATCAGTGGAAACTTCATCCACGCCAGGGTCGCGGCAGCAACCCCGAGGGCGAACAGGGGGAGTTGCCAAAAATGGCTGCGATGCGTCCGTGTATTGGGAACCGTGTCCGTGGCCATGATAATCGGCGTCCTGAGAAGGGCGAATCGGCAACCAGATAAGCACAGTTGTGGCACATCCCCTAGCTATCGGTCAAGATCAACCTGATTCACCCGTTCAAAACGTGTCTTTTCACGCCAACGCGGTTGTGTACAATTCCCATGCAAACCCGGAGAGGTGGCAGAGCGGTTTAATGCACCGGTCTTGAAAACCGGAGTGGGGCCTGTCCCCACCGTGGGTTCGAATCCCTCCCTCTCCGTATCAAAAGAGCGAGTCTCCGAAAACCCCTGGATTTCCAGGGGTTTTTCGTTGAGACAGCCGATTTCCAACGGGGGTGTCCCGGTTTGTCACCTGAAATAACTGAGAACATTTGTGCGATCACCCGCTCACCCCTCGCCGTTGACCGTAAAATGTGGTGGTGGTATACCTAGCTTTTCACCCGTGGCGTGCGGATCGGGGAACAGTGATGCGACGACGCTCGATATTCTTGACGCTTTTAATACTGATTGTCACGTTTGTGGCGGTGTTTGGCTTGTTGGGCTACTTGCTCAAGCAAGAGCCACAATTCTATGCCGGCGCGTGCCGGGATGGTGTTGGCGATCAACTGGCCGCGTCTGAATTGCTCACGCGGTTTGGGGACGTGCAAAATGACATTCGGACTTCCAAAGCGGAGTGGGGGTCGAGTTTTACCGCGACCGAACTCAATGCGTTTTTTCGGGAACATTTGGATCGCACGGACGGGCTGGCCGAACTGCTACCGATCGGAATCAACTCGCCTCGTGTGACAATCATCGAAGACCGCCTGCAAATTGCGACTCGCTACCGGAACGCGCCGTTTGAGTTCCTGGATAGTGATTTCCTCTCGACTGTGTTGTCCGTCGAACTCAAGATGTGGGTGGTTAGCAAAGAGCAGAATACAGTTGCGGTCGAAGTCTGCGGGCTTTGGGCGGGCGCGTTGCCCGTGAGTTCGCAACGCTACCTGGATCGCGTTTCTGACGCGGCGCGGAAGTGGAACATCGAAATCACGTGGTACCGCAACAACGGGAACCCCGTCGGCCTCCTGCGGTTCTACGCCGACCAAACCCGCCCCAGCACGTTCATCCGCACGGTGAAAATTGCGGACGACAAGCTAACCATCGGCGGCCGATCGCTGCTCGATGCCGTCCCGGTTCCCGTTGCGAATGACGTGCAGCCGACGAGTATCACCAACAAAGAGTGATCGAATTCCTACCCGCAAAACCCATTTCTGTATCCGTCATGCTGCCCCTAGCGGATCGCCGATAATTCATGGCCACGATTGGCCTCGCTAGGCGCGATGTCGGTCGGGTATGGTTCTCTCCGGAACTTAATGAACAGCTTCACGCTCCTGGTGTGCAGTTGGGCAAGGATGCACCCGATGGGCGAACCGTTGGCGAATCCGCGATTTTCTCGCCATTTCGCAAGCTGGATTGCGATTGCCGGGTTCGGCTGGATCGCCGTTGCCGGGTGTTCGTCGATCCGGTCCGGCACATCGAACGCCACGGTACCCGGCGGAGAGCGGGCGCAAATTGCTACGACCGTGCCCAAGAAGCCCGGCGGGTTGCACGCACCGTTGCGGGTCTCCAAGTTCGCGTTCTATGCGAACATTCCACTGGATGCCGACGACCCCGTTTTCCGGGATCTCGAAGAACTGCCCGACCAAATCCAGCGCGAACTCCGCTTGCCGGCCAGCAACACCATTGTGCAGGTCTACCTCTTCGAGGACCAAGACAAGTACGAAGCGTTCATGCGGGACCGCTTCCCGTGGTTACCGTCGCGTCGCGCGTACTTCATCACGGATCAGAAACGCCCCGGCACCGCCGACGACCTCCAAGTTTACACGTTCTACGGCGAACACCTGCGGACCGACCTTCGCCACGAGCTAACCCATGCACTACTGCACAGCGTGTTAAAAGGCGTTCCGCTGTGGTTGGATGAAGGGCTGGCGGGGTTCTTTGAACAACCCGTGACGAACGGTGGCATCAACCCGGAGCACCTCGACAAATTCCGCCGCAGTCCGCAATCGGCGGACCTCGCTCGCTTGGAACGAATCCAAAAAGTGGAGCAAATGGAAAAGCCCGAGTACCGCGAAGCTTGGGCGTGGGTTCACTTCATGTTGCGGGCGGACAGCCGAACCCGTGAAGTGATCCTGCAATACCTGCAAGAGCTACGCGAAAACTCGAACCCCGGACCCGTGTTGCCACGCTTGAAGACCGCGATCGGTGAACCCACACCCATGTTGAGTGATTACCTGACTCGACTCACAATCCCGACGCCGGTCACGAACGCAACTCGGACGACTCGTCCCTAGCTGAAGCAGCAAACGTAAACTGCCCTACAATACGGTTACGCAGCCCGAGTCCTGGATTCGTAGGTTTCCTACGTAATGAACATTCTCATCACCGCCGGCAACACGCACGCCCCGATTGACCGGGTGCGGGTGGTGACGAACATTTTCACGGGTCGCACGGGTGCCAACATCGCCCGGACGGCCTGGGTTCGGGGGCATCGTGTGACGATTCTCACCTCGCATCCGGAACTGCTCACAGACTTACCCGAACCCGGTAGTGATTCGGAACGGCGTGTTTCGGTGCTGCCGTACAAGACGTTCGACGACCTCGCGGGGATGTTGCAACGCGAAATCCGGTCTGGTGTTTACGACGCGGTTTTTCACTCGGCGGCGGTGAGTGATTACTTGAGTGCCGGTGTCTATGCCCCCGACGCCGGGACGTACTTCAACGCCCGGACGACGCAGTGGGAGCGGAACAGTGGCGCGCCGAAAATGAACGAGCACAAGGGCGGCAAAATCAAGAGCAACGAGCCGGAACTTTGGTTTCGTATGGTGCGGGCACCCAAGCTCATCGACCGGATTCGCAACCCCTGGAACTTCGCCGGCTTGCTCATCAAGTTCAAACTCGAAGTGGGGCTGAACGAGAACGAACTGCTGGAAGTGGCCGAAAATGCACGCCAGTTGTCGAGTGCCGATCTCATCGTGGCGAACACGCTTGACGGGGCCGCCCACTACGCCTACATCGGCCCGGTCGATGGCCGTTTTGAGCGGGTCGCGCGGCGTGAGTTAGCCGAACGACTCTTGTTAACCGTTGAACACATGCAACGCTCGCGGGTCACGTCATGAGCAACATTCTTGTCGGCGCAACCGGGTCCGTCGCCGCCATGCGCGTCCCGAAACTGTACGAGACACTGAGCGAAGCGGGCCACGTCGTCAAGGTTGTCGCCACGAGTGCGGCGATGTACTTCTTCGACAAAAACAGCTTGCCCCAAGGCGTTCTGACCCAGGACAGCGACGAATGGCCCGGCGGCCACTACGAACGCGGTGACCCGGTTCGGCACATCGAATTGCGGAACTGGGCGGACCTATTTTTAATCGCACCCCTGGACGCGAACACGATGGCCAAACTCGCGGTCGGGTTGTGCGACAACGGCTTGACGTGCGTGTGGCGGGCGTGGGACTTGACGCGACCCGTCATCGTCGCACCCGCCATGAACACGCTGATGTGGCAAAACCCGTTCACCCGTAAACACCTTCGCGCCATCGGCGCCGATTTCGGAGCGACGCACGTTCCCGGTCACCTTGACGACGAACTACTGATCGCCCAAATCAACGACCGCGCCAAACGCTTCCGCATCGTCCCGCCCATCTCCAAGCTACTGGCGTGTGGCGACATCGGCGTCGGTGCGATGGCCGAAGTGCCGGAGATTGTCGCGGCAGTTCAGTCACTGCTCGGATCAAGTGTTCAGTAGTCGTCGGTTGACGGAATATCACCCGCCGCTTTCGTGACCAGCGCGGCGAACGTGGTGTTGCGGATCGAATCGCGGATGAACCGCACGGAGCCGTCGGCGAAGCCAAAGTTCGCGCCGCGGGTGTGGAAGCTATACACTTCGTTGTCGTTGGTGCAATTCATCACACACAGCCCGTAGCCCTGGCCATTCCCAACGGTCAGCGTGTCGGAGCCATCGAGGGCAATTTCCACATTCGGGTCGGCCCAACCTGCCGCACTGGAGATGCCACTAATTTTCCGCCCCATTCGCCAGAGTTCCGGACGCCCGCCGTCTTCCACGACAAGAAACGTCTGACTGGTCCCGTCCGTGATTTCAACAATCCGACACAGGCGGCTGGTCATGATGCCGTTCTCCGCGATCGGGCTGTAAAGTTGCCACCCGGCCATTTGGCAATAACCAGGGTTCACGCCGTGGTACACGGTGTAGTCGCTGATCGTCGGTCGGAATGACGACGTGGTGTCAAACCGCCCCCCCTCGTTGGGTGCGGACGGGCAGTACATCAATTTGAGTTGCACGGTGGTTGTTGGCTGGTTTAGGGGATCGTCCCAATCGCGAGTCAGATCGTAGCGAACATTGCCCTGCTCGATGAACGGCAACAGCGGTGGCACGAAGGATCGCGTGGGGCTGTTCCACCGATACCCTTCGGGGAAGTAGCCAAAGGTACTCTCGTGGTTCAGCAGCGCGAGCGAAAGTTGCTTGAGATTACTCTGACACTTCGCCCTTGCCGCCGCTTCACGAACCTTCTGCACCGCTGGTAACAGCAGCCCAATCAAGATGGCAATGATGGCAATGACGACGAGTAATTCGACGAGCGTAAACGCGGTGCGTTGCCGATGGGTACACATGGAAACCTTCGTGACAGAAGAGCGAGTGAATGGATTCCACAATCTTAGCCCAGTCGTCGCCCGTTGCGTTCGTTTTTTTCCACTTTTGATTGCGTGGCGAAAGCAATTTCGCGCCACCAGATTTTCCAGTCCGCCCCTGTTGGCTTGCGCCAACCGAAGTAGGCGTGCAACATCCGCAAACGGTCCGACCGCGTGACCGTAGTTGTAGCCACGAAGCTGGCGTTCAGTCTCGCCAAGTCGCGGATACGGACCGCCACAGGAACTTCTTGCCCCACTTCAACGCCGACCAGATCAATCAGAACCGGCTCTGCATCAAGTAAGTTCCGTGTCGCGTTTCGCATCAAGATGTTAGGGGCTTTCAAATCCCGATGGGACACTTGATGATCGTGCATGATGCGCAAGAGTCGCCCCAGTCGTTTGGCCCAGGCACGCATGATGGCAAGGCGTTCCGGTAGGGTCGCGGCGGCAGTCACTGCTTCGGGTAAACCGAGGGCATCCGGGATGTGTTCAAACAGCACATACCCCGTCAATGACACCCCGAATTTGCGGCGATGAAACACGGCTAACGGCCGCGCCGTGGGCAAACCGCGATCGAGCAGATTGTTGCCAAACAGCCACGACCGCATGGCCGGCGAGGGGCGAACGAGATTCTTCACAACCGCAACCCACGTCTTCAAATGGAAGCGTTTCGCAATCACGACACCGCTGCCAAGCGGCACGACGGCGACCGTGGAACTGCGCGAATCCTTCAACAGTTTGGCACCCGGTTGCGTGAAGAGGCCATCGAGATTGCTGAGCCAATTCGTGATGAATTCATCCGGAACATCGCGTCGCACATAGCCAACAATCCCTGGTCGGTTGACCGCAAACGAGTCGCGGTTGTTACTGCAATAGCGGGACAACCGCGCCGTCCAAAACCGATTGTTTGAGGCTCGCGTTGCGGTCTCGATTTGCTTCGGCAAAGTCGGATCGACAGAAGTGAACCCCGTCCGTGCTGAACGATACGCCCGCCAAAATCGAAGTCGATCGGCGCGAGTTGCCCGAACTTGGAACCAACGGTTCAAGAGCGTGAGGTTCGCCAACGTCTGTGGCCACTCGACGGATGCGTCCGCCCGAATCGCGTGCAAATCCATCAGGAAAAACGCGGGCTTCAGCGGGTCACGGATATCAATCAAGAAGTTCCCCGGATGCGGGTCCGGGTGGGTGATGTTCGAGTTGTGGAGTCTTGCTAAATAGATTGCGAAGTGCTTGGCCACGATCTGCCGTGTTCGGTTCGCCATCGGTGATTCGAGATATTCATCGAACGGCACGGCACCGAATTGTTCGCGGGTGATGACGCAGCTTTCACCAGGCCACAGTTTGGAATCAGCGCCCCAGGCGAGTGGTTCGATGGCGATGATGCCGAGGGTGCGGAGTGACATCGCGTTGTCAAATTCGAGCCGGGCTTTCGCGGGCCGCAAGACTTCGCGGACCCACGACCGGGGCGTGTTGGCGCGGCAGCGTTTCACATAGATCACGCCGTTTGGCAACGTGACGCGGCTGATGGTGCGTTGCAGATTTTGCTTCACAAGTTGCACGCAACCGGCCCGTTCCCACGCCGCGAAATCCGGCCCGGTTTCGCCGAAGAGTTCGACGGCAGCAGGTTCGAGGTGCCAATGAAAGCCGGATGCGAACACTGTTGATTGCGAATTGCCCTCACCAACTGAGCGAAGCTTGCGTGCAAAGTGGCTAAACATCGGCCACCCCGCTCGGCGTTTGGTGGAAGAGTTGATTCAACATCGCCACCCACAACCGCCCGCCTGCGGCCACGCTGTAGTCAGTGACAGCCTGTTGTCGCCCGGCTGTGCCAAGCTGTTGTCGCAGTTCCGCATTCGCTGCCAGTTGCTGAATTGCGTGTACCCATTCGTCCGTGGTGGTGGCCAAAAAGCCGGTCTCGTGGTTGCGGACCATCGTTGAGTGGACGCCGACCGGGTTCGTCACGACGGGCAACCCGGCGGCTTGGTATTGCAGAATCTTTAGCCCACATTTACCCCGGCTCCAGGGGTCGTCCGGAATCCAACTGATGCCGATGTCGGCATCGGCAATCTCGCGGGCTTCCGTCTCCGCGGACCACGGCACCGCATCGACCGGCAAGTTTTGGAACGTCAAAAACCGATCGCAGATCAGCTTCAATCGAATACCCGGAACACGCTGCCCGATGACTTCGAGGCAATCGCGGAACTGCTCTAGCCCTTGCAACGTACTCTGCGAACCCACCCACACCATCCGCACCGTTGCGGTCGAACGATGCTCCGCGACGGGGTAAGCTTCCGGATTTACGCACGTCGGGATGGTCACGATTGTTGCATTGCCAGCGTACTTCCGGGCTTCATCGGCGAGGAAATCGTTGCCCGCAACCACGGCATCAACCGCCTGAATGATGCCGCGAAACCGCCGCGATCGCTTGGGGTTATCGAAGCTTTTTGTGCTGTAAGAATCCCGCATCCAGACGGCGTCATCGAAGTCGAAAATCAGCACCTTCACCGAGCGCCGTAGAATTCGCGTCTCGACCCAGGACAACAATCGGCGCTGCAGAATCACGACATCGGCGCCGGGTAGCGAACGGTAGAGGCGAATCCGCCCCCACGCCGATTGGGGCAGTTCTCGCAATTCCAGCGTGTAACCAGCCGCTTTCAGCACGTCCCGAAATGCCAACAGGCGATACCGGACACAGACGTGCGATTCCGAATCGACGAGCGCAACCAGATTCATCCCTGATCTCTCGTGTTAAATGTCGCGGCGTTTGCGGGACATCGCGCGGTCGATTTCGCGATTGGCTTCGGCGGTCTTGAGCGTTTGGCGTTTGTCGTGGGATTGCTTCCCGCGTGCCACGGCGAGTTCGATTTTGGCGTACCCGTCCTTGAAGTACATCCGCAACGGCACCAGCGTGAAGCCTTGTTGGTCCGCCTTCGCCGCGAACTTCGTGATCTCGCTGCGACGCATCAGGAGCTTGCGTTGACGCTTCGGCTTGTGATTCAGGCGGTTGCCGAAGGTGTATTCCGGAATCTCCGCGCCGATCAACCAGACTTCGTCACGCTCGACCGTGGCGTAAGACTCGGTCAACGTCGCCTTGCCCTCACGCAGACTTTTGACTTCTGTTCCCACGAGCACGACGCCGCACTCGATCCGGTCGAGAATTTCGTAATCGTGCAGCGCCCGCTGGTTGCGGCAGATGCTCACAATCACCGGCTCGCCGTCGTGGATTTCTTTCTTCGTCTGCTTCGCCATGTTGCCCTCGTGTGCGATATGTTAGCTGAAGTAGCACGCAGCGAACACATCAACCGGAGACGAAGAACGATGCCCCGGTTCGCCATCCTGGAACACGATTGGCCGACAAGCCACTGGGATTTGCTGTTGGAACACGGCACCACCTTGAAGAGTTGGCGACTTCTCACGGAACCACACCCTGGTCAATACGTCGTGGCCGAACCCATTGCGGACCACCGACTGTTGTACCTCGACTACGAAGGCGAAGTGTCCGGCAACCGGGGAACGGTGACACGCTGGGATGCAGGCATGTTTGAAGGCGAAATCGGCGAAAAGTGGGACGTGCAATGGACCGGCGGGCGGTTCCAAGGAACCGCCCGCATGATACAGACACTTCAAGGGGCCTACGTGTTTAGCGTGGAGCCATTCTTGTAGGTCGTGGTGGAGGGGTTGGGAGGGCCGACACCCCACTCCCCCCCAAAAAAGGCGGAACGTATTACCATACCGGGCAA
>JANLRE010000341.1:0-4824 GCA_031368205.1 Fimbriiglobus sp.
CGCTACCACGACGAGCAAGAACCGTACAACCCACAATGGACATTGTTAGCTCAACAAACTGTCGCCCGCCGCGCGATCAACACCCCGTCCCAGTGGATGCCGAATTACCTGGACCGTAACATATCAGCCTTAAGTCCAGAAGCGCAAGCCGAATCGGATGTCGTGGCCTTCATGTGGTCGGTGCCGTGGGAGCAAGAGCGGCTCCGGCGCGTGATCGGGTTGGGGAACGTGCCGACCTGGTCCCTCGAACAACGTCAGTATTTACGGGGGATACCTGGCGCGGTCTTCCTGGGTATCCGGAGCGGCGAACTGATTCGTAGCCGGAAAGAAGCCGATGTGATGGTCCAAACCCACCACCGTGCCGCGATGCTCAAGATCGCCCTTCGATTGCACCACGCCGACAACGGCCAGTTCCCGAAGAAGCTCGAAGAGTTGGTGCCGAAGTACTTGGACAAGTTGCCGCTCGACCCGCACCAGCCGGACCCGACGAAGTCGTTCGGCTATCGCGTGTGTGTCAGCGGCGAAGCGATTCCGATCAACGACCAGAATGTTCGGTTCATCCCCGATCCCGATATTCTGAACATCGGCAGTAACGACCCGAAAACGCTAGCCAACGGCATGGGGTCGATTTGCGGCGCGGTCGTGTGTTGGGGCCGCCCCGCCGGGTTCTTCGACCCGCCCTTCGTCGGCCCACCGTTACCGGATGAAGAACCAATCGGTCCCGCTGGCACTGCGTTTCTTCCAGGCGGAATGGCCGGTGCCGGTTCCGAGCCAAGCTGGAACGGAGGCATTGCTGGAGTGTTACCAACAATCGCTGCGCCGAACAACGTTGTGGTTCAACCGGGGCAAGCGATCATCTGGAGCGTGGGTCCGGACCGGCGCGATGACGACGGGATGCTGGCCCATACCAACCCGTGGGCCAACGGTGTCGGCGACATCATCTTTATTGTGCCGTTGCCCGCGAAACCGAGTGCGAAGAAGCCGTAACTGTTGGTAGCGACCGCGCGGGGTGGGTAGAATCGAGTTGATACTCACACCCGAGGTTGCGGCATCATGGCGGACGAAACGGACACGCGACCGCTGATTGATTGGGTGGCCGTCGCCGTCAGCCCCGTCTTGATAATGGGCATGGTCGGCAGTCTGGTGTTCTTCCTGATCGAAGTGCTGTACCAGGGGCAATACTCCGATCGACTGCTCTACACGATGTTTTTCTTCGTGATCGGTGCGGTACTGATTGCCCGGATCACGATTGAACAAGGCCGGGCACGGGCGGGGATTTATGCCGTCGGGTTGGGCGGGGCGTGCTTCTTTGCGATGATGGCGTTCGTGGAATACACCGGCGCGATGAAGGTGATTGGCCCGGTCATTAACTTGATGTTGATGGCACTCGTCTGGTGGTCGTCCAACAAATTAACCTGGGACTGCACCCACTTCGACGACGCCCGGAAAGCCTCCGGGCGCGGCATTCTCGGCGCAGCGGGGTTCGATGAAAGCACGCCGGATGACGACGACGAAGATGTCGAGAAGAAGCCGAACGACGAACTGAGTTGGATGGAACGCTGGGAAGCCTATCGGGCCGCCCAACGCAAAAAACCGCACACGCCCGGTGTCTGGGTGCTGTACTTCGCCTTGGCCGCTCTGCCCCTCTTCGCCCTAGGCCAATCGCTGATCCCTTCCGACGATTCCGCCCGCCGGTCGGCGACCTTTTACCAAATGGCCATGTACGTCGGCAGCGCGCTCGGGTTGCTGGTGACCACGTCGCTGATGGGGTTAAGCCGGTATCTCCAAGATCGCGGCGCGCGCATCCCTCCGATCCTGACGATGGGTTGGCTGGGGTTGGGAGCGGGGTTGATTCTGCTGTTCCTGGTCGTCGGTGCGATACTTCCACGACCGCATTCGGAAACGCCGCTCGTCGATCTCGGGCGGTCCGGCAAAGGGGACCGCCAAGCGTCCAAGAACGCGATTGTTAAGGACGGTTCCACTGGCAAAGGCGACGGCGCGGCGGGGTCGAAGACCGAACCGGGGCAGGGGAAGAACTCCGCGAAAGGCGGCGAACAAAAGGGCGGATCGTCCGGGGAGAAAGGAAGTGGGGGCGGGAAGGGGAAAAGCGAAGGCGGCAAGCAAAAAGACGGCGAGAAATCGGGCGATAAGGGGGACCAAAAAGGCAACAGCAACGACAAGTCCGACAAGAGCAAGTCGAAGTCCGAGACGAAGGACAACAAGGGGCCGAACTCGAAAGACGACAAACAGGGCGACAAGTCCGGCAGCAAGCAGGAGTCCGACGAGGCAAAGCAGTCCGAGCAGAGTGAAAAGCAACAGGACACCAAGGACCAAAACGACGGGAGCAAGGATGACAATTCTTCGTCATCATCGAGCCTGACAGCGGCACTCGAAACCATCAGCGGGTTCATCAAGTGGATCGTGTGGATCGTCGTGGCTATTGCGGTGGTCGTGGGCGTGATTTACTTCCTGCTCAAAGGCTTGTCGCCGTTCACAGCGTGGGCGAAGAATTTGCTCGATTGGTTGCGCGGATTGTTTGGACGGAAGAAACCCAAAAGTCGCCAACAGGCCGCTGATGATGTCCAAGCCGAACAAGTGCTGAAACGCCCACCGCCGTTCGAGGACTTCACTAACCCGTTCGTCGGTGGCGCATCCCGTCGGCGCACCCCGGCGGAGTTGGTCGAGTACACCTTCAATGCACTCGACTCGTGGGCCTGGGACCGCAACCTCGGGCGGCAACCCCACGAAACACCGACGGAGTTCGCCGTGCGCATCGGCCACGAGTACGCCGAACTCGACGACCCCGGCTTCGCCACAGCAGAACTGTACCTGCGTGTGGTGTACAGTCGAAAGCCGATTTCCAAAGACGCAATCAAGCCACTCGTGGAGCTTTGGAAGCAGATGGAATCGAAGCGAGCCAGGGGTTGAAATGATCTGATAAGTTATCGTAAGGCGACTTTTCGGCGATCGTCTTGAGAAGAAACCTACGGTGGAATTGTTCAAGCAGTTTCGTGCGCCTGTTATGCCGGACGGCAGGGTTGCTGGGCAGACAGTTGGTTTGGGTTCAGACGTGGTAGTGGCGACGGAGGCCGGAAAGGACGCCGCCCATCAACCCACCCACGACCCACCACACGGGGAGCATGAAGATCAGCTCCCAAAAGCAGAACCCGACGGCGCACAGTCCGGCGGTGAGTGCCCAACCAATCCCGATACCAACGACTAGGCCCGCCCAGGGCCGCACGCGAGCGGCAGCAAGAACTCCTACGAGCAGTATTGGTGTCATGAATGCCCCACCCACCGCTGTCATTACGGTGTTTTGGGAGAGTCCATAGGCCGGCTGAAAGACTCGCGGGAGCGGACGGAGTGAACCGCTTTTCTGGAAAACGTTCATCCCCGCCGTTACCGCAGTCGTCATTGCTAGGTAGGCGAAGAGCGCGATGGTGAACCCGGCCACCGCCCAAAGCGCATTGCGCCGCAACTTCATCCTGGGCAGCGGGGTTGGTATCGGGCGAGCGTCGTCGGACACAATTACATCCCGGTGATCTGGTTAAGCGAAGGTATGTTAATCGGTCTCATTCTACTCAAACCGCCACATGGCTCAACGAACGCCTTGACACACCTTTGCCTTGTATCATGTGTACCTTTTAGACATTCGAGCTGTCGAGTCCAGCAAATCCATTCCAGCCCCTACAGCCCGATTTTCCTGGCCTGACCCTCCAGCTTCACGGGTTTCGTTGGCAAGTTCTAGCGGTCGTCACTGGCGAATCGGGGGCGAGTTAGGTACTTCTTCACTATTGAAACATCCGACTCAAGTTTGCGGGACTTCTCGATGACACCGACTGCGCCGTCGAACTGGCTCTCGCCGCAAGACCTCTACCTCTTCAACGAGGGGAGCCACGTTCGGCTTTACGACAAAATGGGTTCGCATCGGGTAACCCAAAACGGCGTGGAGGGGTTTCACTTCGCGGTCTGGGCGCCGAACGCGGCAGCGGTCTCCGTGATCGGCGATTTCAACGAGTGGTCGCCCAAGAAGAACCCGATGCAACCGATGGGCGGGTCGGGCATCTGGGGTGTCTTCATCCCCGGCGTGAAGGCGGGCGTTTGCTACAAGTACCGCATCGTGGCGAAGGACAGCGGCTACACGGTGGACAAGGGCGACCCCTACGCGGTGACCACGGAAATTCCGCCGAAGGCCGCGTCCGTGACCTGGGATTTGGACTACCAGTGGAAAGACGCAGACTGGATGGCGAGTCGCGGGCCGAAGCTCAAGCAAGACGCGCCGGTGTCGATTTACGAAATGCACTTCGGCTCCTGGATGCGTCAGAGCGTGCCGCCACACCTGTCGCTGAGCTACCGCGACATGGCACCGAAGCTCGCGGACTATTTGAACCGCCTCGGGTTCACCCACGTCGAGTTTTTGCCGCTCACGGAGCACCCGTTTTACGGCTCGTGGGGCTATCAAGTCACCGGCTACTTTGCCGCAACAAGTCGCTACGGCACCCCGCAAGATTTGATGTACTTGATCGACTATCTGCATCAACACGGCATCGGCGTCATCATGGACTGGGTGCCGAGTCACTTCGCCACGGATGAACACGCCCTGGGTTATTTCGACGGCACGCACCTCTACGAACACGGCGACCCGAAGCAGGGCTACCACCCGGACTGGGGCAGTTACGTCTTTAACTACGGTCGCCACGAAGTCCGCAGCTTCTTGCTGTCGTCGGCGATGTTCTGGCTCGATAAATACCACATCGACGGCATCCGCGTCGATGCGGTCGCGTCGATGCTTTACCTCGATTATTCGTGCAAGAACGGTGAGTG
>JANLRE010000347.1:0-14748 GCA_031368205.1 Fimbriiglobus sp.
GTACTCCAACCCCCGAACCGGGGGCGTGGCGTCCGCGCCCACGCCGTGGCCGCCCACGATGGTCGGGTGGGAATACGACGCCGCCGCTTGGGCTTCGCGGGTGAAGCGAACGCGGGCTACGGGGTCGTGAACCAGTTGGGCATTTAAGATTTTGATGGCAACGGGGCGACCTGTTGTCCTGTGATGAGCCAGATAGACTTGACCCATTCCGCCGCTGCCGATTTTGGTTTGCAATCGGTACGACCCGATGACGAACCCGCGCCATTTCCCCACGGCTAAGTGACCCGCTTGAAACGGCGTGAGGTGGCCGGCGGTCACCAGTCGGAGCAATAAATCGGCTTGCGTCACCCGCCCGACTTTGGCGTCCCGCAGCGCACGCAAAAAGCCCACCAACTCGGCTTCGTCGATGAGACGGCTGCCGTGGATGATTTTGACCAAATCGCGGAGTGTTGCGGGCGTCGGCATGGGTGCCGGGGCCTTGTGCCATTTGGAAAGGGCACGACGCGCGGGGTGCCGTCGTGGAATCACAAGTTAATGTAGAACACGATCTTTGCCCAGGGTGTCGAAACTTCCGACAGCCAAATCCGCATTTCCGGGTCAAAATTCCCCATTCCGAACTCCGTGTTCTAGCTTTGTGCGGAGCGTTACAGCCTCCGGGTATTTTCATTGCTCTTTAGCTACAAGGGTGAGGTCAGACATGATCCGCCGGCCACACAATCGGTTTCGCCGTCCTGGGGCAGCGATCGCGGAATTTGCCATCGTCATGACGGCAGTTGTATTCCCGCTCATGCTCGGCATTTGGGAAATGGGCCGTGCGATCCAGGTCCAGCAGATCGTCAGCAATGCGGCCCGAGAAGGCGCCCGCCTTGCCAGCCAAGGCCACACGATCAGTCAGGCCGGGGCCTACATCGACATCGACTGGCAAATCGCGCCGGCTGCAAACCCCACGTTCAAGCCGAACGTGAAGGCCGCCGTGGTCCAGTCACTGGCCGGGGCCGGGTTGACGAACCTGACCTGGGCGGATGTCACGGTCGATTTCCAGTTCGTCGATTGGCCACCGACGGCAATCGTGGGTGCCATCGACCCCAAGCAAGGCGTGAAAAATCAACGGTTTATCGTCCACGTTTCGATTCCGTTCCCCAAAGTGCGGTGGTTGGAATTCGGCCTCGTGAACCCGCCCACGATCGAGTACACGGTCGAATGGCGCATGATGGTGGACGACCCGTTTCAAGTGAACACAACCATCCCGGCCTGGTAATTCGATCACTCCCCGGAGAAATTCTAATGCAACTTCATAGCCCTAGACGTTCGACTCGCCGTCGCGGTTTCACACTCGTCGAAGTGGCAATCGTGCTGAACGTTTTCTTGTTGTTCATGTTCGGCATCTTTGAATACTGCCGCTACATCTTCATCCTGCAAATTAGCACCAACGCGGCCCGTGATGCCGCCCGCTATGCCGTGGTGTCGGCAGGGAATTCAACAAGTCAGCCGTTCACAGTGCACGCCGGACCGGCGCTGACGTTTGAGGCAGCGTTTGACCCAACCCGACCCATGTTCAACGTGCCGTTTCTCGAAACTTACTTGAAGGACCGGACAGCGGGTACGAACAACGCCATTGCCAGTTTCCAGGTGCGGGTGTTCCCGGCGGATACCAACTTGCTCTTCAGCGATCCCGTCGTGATTAAGCCGAAGTTGCAACCGGCGGCAACCGGGACGTGGAACAACGCGGCGTTCACGGAGCGAATTGGCATTCAAATCGTGGGGTATTACAACCCGATCTTGCCGACCTTCTTGATGATGGGAAACCCGATCCCCGTCAACACGGTCTGCTTAATGGGCAGTGAAGGTTAACACCGTGACAGACACGGTTGATACTCGCGGTTTCGTTCAACGTCCTCATTTATTGTGTTTCCGTTCACCTTTATCGGGACTCGTCATGACGACCCATCGTTCGCCTCGGTTTCGTCGATCCGGATCAATTGCGCCAATGTTGGCGTTGCTAATCATTGGCCTCTTTTCGTTCGTAGCGCTGTCCATCGACCTGGGAATTTTGGTCGTCAGCCGGACGCAGTGTCAAAACGCGGCCGACTCGGCGGCGTTGGTTTCCACGCGAAACTTGGACAACAAGCCGACGAGTGTCAACAACAATCAGTCGAACGCCTTGACGGCTGCCCAAAATGAGATCGGCAACAACGTGAACTTGGCAACGAACTTCACGGCCGCCAACATTCAAAGCATTCGCTACGGGCTGTACGACTACGACCCGGTCGCGCAGCAGTTTGCCGTGACCTATCCCGGTAGTCTTCCCGCCGGTCGGTCCTGGACCGCGACCGAGGTCACCGTTCAGACGAACCAACCGATGTTCTTCGGCAACGTCATCAATTTAAGCAACGGCACTGGCCCGGTGAGTCTCAGCACGGGTGCCCGTGCGGTGGCGGTTCACCGGCCGCGCGATCTTGCGGTGGTGATGGACTTGACCGGCTCCATGCGGTTCGGTTCCCAGACCCAGGCGAACGGCGCCTATCTGAGCGCGGACCCGATCTACCCGCAAATGGGCCACTACCAACGTTACACCACCTACCTAGCCAACAACCCGAACGCAGGAACCAACGGCGCCGGCGCCGCAGCAGGTCGGCACAACCCGTTCTTCACCTCGACCGGGTTCGTCGCCGGCTCCGGTGAACTGTACGCGCCGAGCAATTACACCGTGGTGACCGCCGGCGGACCGGCCAGTGTCAAAGACTGGATGTACGTTCCGGACAATCTCACTAACCCGACTGTCACACAAACCGTGATCGCCCCGAACATGGCGGCGGTGGCTCCGGCAACCCCACTGCCGCGTGCCTTCCACCACTGGGATCCGGCGCCAGGTTCAGCGGGTGATCCGGACAATTACATTGCTCCGACCTACGATTACAGCAGTTGGTCTTACACCAATACAGGAACTACCTACATACTTTACCCCACCCCCGAGACGTTTGAAGATCAATCTCACGTCGGGTACCTTGGCGATCGCTTCGCCCGGAAAAAGGGCGCGGAACAAGTGGCCGCCAACCGCACCGCCGGTTGGGCTCCCACGTTAGCAACGGGTGCCGCCGCGAACCTGGCCGACTACCTCGGGTGGATCAACTACACGGGTGGCGCACTCACACCATCAACCACGGCGACTGGGACAGTCCCCGCGACCACAGGTACCGTGAACACGTTTGCCGGGATTGCACCCCAGGCTGCTCTGGGTTCAACCCGCGATTGGACAAACTTCCGCGATGCGACCTGGGAACGCTACGGGTACGACCTGGACGTTGCGGACTATGTTGCCAATCGCCCCACCGACTGGGATCCGCGCTGGGACTACGACATCTCGGCAAGCCTCTGGCGCCATGAAGGTCCGGCCAAAAACACGAACAACAACATCTCCACAATTAAAGCGACATGGCGACCCATTTTGCGAACGGGTAGCAGTTTCCAAGGCTACTCGATGGGGCCAGGCTACTGGGGCAAGACGTTTTTCACGTGGCCGCCTGACCCCCGATCCGCCACGACCGATTGGCGCCGGCGGTTTTTCCTCAGAGCCGACACGACGGCTCTCACGGTGACGGGGGACAACAACACCGGCAACGCTGCTGGTACGACCGATAGCATTAACGAAGTGCTCCTCACGAATGGCAACGGCAACACGTTGCTTGGCGGGACCATCAATTACGCCGCAGTTCTGCAATGGCTTAAAACGCCGCCAATGGCGCTGCCACCGAACCTGCGCGCCGGTCGCATCTTGTACTATTCCTCGATCCCCAACGATGTGAACACCGCAGTCGGCTCGGCGGACGAAAAAACGGACAAGCAGTTCTGGAAGAACTACATCGACTTTGTTCTCCGGGGCACCCAGATCACCATTGCCGAGACCAACGGTTGGCCGGAAGGCTCGACGCCTGGGATCTACCAAAACAATCCCACGGCACCGTATGACCTCGACGGCGCCGCCGTTGTGTATGCCGCCGACCCAACTCCGTACATGCACTACCTGGACAACCCCAGCCGTCCCCGGGCGCAGTTCTGGTTCGGGCCGACAAGCATGATGGGTTTCCTGGCTGTTGGCACGAGCAATGCTTGGGCCGGCACCACGCACGAGACGCAAACCTGGCAACTGAAAGCCGGGATGAACTCGACGTTGGATGACATTCGCAATAACCACCCCAACGACTCCGTGGGGATGGCTTATTTCAGCTACGGATCCTACGGCTATGTGTCGGTCGCACTCGGCCAGGAGTGGGGGATGTTGAAAGCCGCGTTGTTCTACCCCCAGACGATGATCGACGCACCCGGTAACGTTTTCGACCCGACGAAAGAATTCCGCGCCTTCAACGCAGCCATGAGCTACCAAGGCAGTTCAAACATCCCGAATGCTCAAGGCGGTACCGACCCCAACACGGGCCTGGCGATGGGCTATAACATCTTGACCGCAGGACCGGCCCCGCTTCGGGCCTTGCCACCGTCCCCGTGGGCGAACCAGACCGCGACACGCCGCGGGAGACGTGGCGCGTCGAAGATTGTGATCTTTGAAACCGACGGGGTGCCGAACTCCTACAGTACTCTCGCCTTGGTCGCGGCTGGGTACAACTCTTATTATAATGTCTCCAACGCCACTGGCGGGAGTCCGGGGAACGGGGCCGCCGCGGCGATTAATCCCGCGTTGGCGGTGGTGGACCAAATCGTGGCCCCAATGGCGACAATAACGACGGGAACCAGTGGCCTTTCTACGCCGAGTAGCCCGGCCAAAGTCTATGCCATCGGCTTCGGGGATTTGTTCTCGACACCAAGTGCTACTTTTCAACCGCAAGCCCGGGCGTTCTTGTTGAACGTTCAGCAGCACGGTGGCACGTCGGCAGCAGCAGACACCGGAATTCCACCCGCGCAGATCATCACCGGACCGTACCAAGGCCGGATTGATTCCCTGCGAACGTGTTTGGAACGCATTTTCCAAAGCGGCGTGCAAGTGACGCTGATCGAATAGCTTCTGCTCAGATTGGTACTTTGAAACAAGCAGGGCGGGTCGTGTTCGGAACACAACCCGCCCTGCTTTTTATTAGCTGGTTGACTACATCGGTTCGGTTGTTATAGTTTGAACGGTTGTACTTACTCAACGCATATGCTCTGGGATCCCATGCAAGTCACCCCGAAAGCCCGCCCCCGTCAGTCCCTCTCCCTGGAACAACTCGACGACCGGATCGTGCCCGCCTTGCCCACACTGTTGGGCAACGTCGCCAACCCGATCACGTTGAGCGGTGCCAACAGCACGTGGGATTACAGCGACGGCAACTCGTTTACGCCCTCGCCGGTGTTCGCCGACGTGGACGGCGTTGCGGGAGAGGAACTGATTACCGTGACGGGGGACCGCAAAGTCGTGGCGTACAAGTGGGGTGGCGGTACCGTTGCGAACCCCGTCTTCACGCTGTTACGAACCTACGACACGGGTGTTACCCCCCCGGAGCTGCACACCACGCCATTAGTTGTGTCGTTGCCTAGTGGTAAGGCGATTTTTGTCGGGGGCTTGGACGGCCGGGTATTTGCCTGGAACGCGAGTACCGGCGCGAAGCTGCCGGGGTGGCCCGCAACGGTCGATGTGCCGGACAATCTTGACCCCCAGGCGAACCTATCGAACCAGATTTACGGTCACCTAGCTGCCGGGGATCTCGACGGCGACGGTATCCCGGAGATTGTCGCAACCTCGTTCAACCACAACGTGACCGCGCTCCGGGCGGACGGCTCGGTGATGTGGCGTTTTTCTGACGATGACACGGTGCTTTCCGGAGTGGCCATCGGCGACATTGACCGGGACGGCCGCAACGATGTTGTGATGTCGGGAGACGCGAGTCAGAACGCGGCCTACGATGCCGGTGGTAATATCGTCGCTTTGTCCGGCGAGGGGCGCCGCAAGTGGACGAAGCACGTCGGCCAGATCGGCCAATCCTCGCCCGTCCTGGTTGACATCAACGGCGACGGCAAGCTCGAAATCTTCGCGGGCACCGGAATCAACTTCGTCAATTTGAACGGCGTGCCGTTTCCTGGTAACGAGGTCAACGGGCTGGATTCCAACGGCAATAACCTACCGGGTTGGCCGTACAACACGGGTCCGAATACCGGAAACTTTCGCACGCCGTCTCCACCCGCTGTAGCCGACCTAGACGGAGACGGCATTCCGGAAATCATCATCGGGGATTATTCCGGCCAGATCCACGCGATCAAAGCCAACGGGAGTTTACTCTGGAAGGTCCAAGCGTTCGACACGCCACTTTTCGCGGCCCCGCTCGTCGCGGACATTGACGGCGACGGTCACCTGGACGTGATTCAACTCACGTATTCCCAAGTTCGGGCCTTTAACGGGCTGACCGGAGCCAACACTTGGAACAGCTTCGTCGAAAACGGGTTTGAACGGATTTACTTGAACTCCCCTGCGATCGGCAACTTCAAGGGAGACGGCACGCTCCAACTCGCCATCATGGGGAACGGCACGATCTCGGGTGGACCGCCGAAGGGGCCCAGTTCATTACGCTTCTTTGATGTCCCGGCGTCCACGATCGCACCGGCCTGGGTCGCCTCCCGTGGAGACGCGACGGGGGATATTGTTTTACGCTCGAACACCTTCGCCACGAACTACCTGACGAAGTTGGCCACCTATCTTGGCCGTGATGCGAACGGGGCACCAGGGCTAATTAGCGCTTGGAGTACGACATTCCGTCACGCACCCGGACTCGACGCCCCAACCGGAGCAATCGTCGGAAGTGTCGAAGGACGCTATCGGGAAATCCGCAGTTGGTACACGCGGTTCTTGGACCGCACGGCGGACCAAGGCGGTCTGGATACGTGGCTAAACTTCCTGAACCAGGGCAACACGTTCGCCACGGCGGAATCCTTGGTCCTCGGCTCACAAGAAGCGTTCAACAAGTCTGGACCTAACGGCCCGAACTCGGCGACGAACTCCACCTGGACGACCTACCTGTACCAGCGCGTACTGGGCCGGACGCCGAGTAGCGGCGAAGTCGCCGGCTGGGCGAACGCCCTCAACGCGGGGCAACTGACCCGACCGCAAGTGGCGATCGGATTCTTGCTGTCTCGGGAGTACACCCAAAACCTGGTTCAACAGTGGTACAACACCTACCGATTCGGTGGCACCGCGACGGCGCCAGCCGACAGCCTCTTCGCGGCGGCCTTCGACCTACGGCGTGGCGTGACGGAGGAAACGGTGTTACGTCGCCTGATGACCCAAGGAATGGAGAACACAACCAGTGACTACCTCACGACCACGACGGACGGCACGTGGTTGCGGGCCATTTACAAGGATGTCTTGAAGCGGCCACTGAGTGCGTCGGACGCCATCTACTGGCTACAACAACGCGAAACCGGGATGTCGTTGGAGACCATCGCCACCATCGTGCTGAACTCGACCGAACGCAACAACATGTTGGTCACGGGCTGGTACCGGACGTACCTCCACCGGGCCGGGAACCCGACCGCCGCCGAAATTGCGCCCCACGTCACACGCCTCGTGAACGGCGAACGACGAGAGGTTATCATTGCCGACCTGATGAGCAGCCAGGAGTATTACAACTTTGCTGGTAGCACGACTGACGGGTTGATCTACGCCGTGTACGCGGATGTTCTCGGGCCGGGCCGTACTCCGGAACCCGCCGCCTTGACCTACTGGCGCACCCGACCCGACGTGCGATCTGCGTTACCCACCTACCTGTTGACCGTTGACGAATACTACTACCACTTAACCCGAGCCTGGTTTTTCGAGTACCTGTTGCGCTACGAGAACACACCTAGCAACTACACCGTCGTCCCCAACCCCCCCGGTAGCGACCCCTTTGCCCCCGTGCGGGCATTTATCAGCTATCTGCAAGCGGGCGGTCAACAGAGTTTCATCGAATACGTGATCGTCACCAGCCCCGAATACTTTGCCATCGCGCTCTCGAAGGCGTTCTGGGCCGGCACGCGCTGGAAGACTTAAGGTGGTCTGGTACATCGTTCAGGGAGGTGGGCGTCAACTTTACCAAGGGTCGGCACCACAGATATTGGTAGAAATTTGTTATGAGACCGGGTTTTCGACCCCAAGGAGGTCGTTCCCTTAGCCCAGGGTTGAGGAGCGCAGCGACGATTTCCCTGGGAAGCTTCCACCCTGGGAGGCTTCTCCCACCCGCAGGTAGTCTGTTTGTGTTGGGTGCCGCCTCGCGGTGAAATCCCGTTCCACTACAACAACATCAAACCCGAACGGTTCCCGCAGGTATCGCTCATGAGTGTTGACGTGACCGAGTCGTTACCGCGATCCCATTGGGCCAACACGGACACGTTGCGTGTGGCGGCGTACTGGGTGATGATCGTGGCCGGGTCGTGGTGGGTGCTGGGGCAACTCGCAATGGTGTTGCGGCCACTGCTGCTGGCGGCGTTTCTAGGGTACGTGTTGATGCCGTACTACCGGCGGTTGAATCGGAGCCTGTCCGCCCCCGTGGCCATTGGGTTGTTGGCCGGGCTGACGACGCTGATCCTCGTGGGGTTGTCGCTCGCGGTGTACAGCAGTCTGTTGGGTTTGAAGGACGATTTGCCGGCCCTGCGAGAATCCGCAATCACAATCGCCCGCAACTTCAAGGACATGGTTCAACAATACATCCCCATGTTGGCCAACCGGATCCTGGAAGGAAAGTCGATCGAGGACCAAGTCGGCGACCTCGTGACCGAAGGCACCGTCCGCGGCGTGAACGTGGCCGCAGGGGTGTTGCTCGAAGCGGCGACGGCAGGGTTATATCTCTTGTTCCTGTTGCTGGAATCCGCCCGCTTCCCGGACCGCATCCGCACGGCTTACCCCCACGAGCAAGCCGAGAACATTTTGAACATCGCGGGGCGAATCAACTCCGCGATTATCAGCTACTTGAAGGCGAAGGTGTTCGCCAGTTTTATGCTCGCGTTGCCGGTCTGGATTGTGCTGATGATCTTCGGCGTGAAGTTCGCGTTGTTGTGGGCGATCCTCACGTTCTTGTGCAACTTCATCCCGTACCTCGGCAGCGTCGTGGCCTATTCGTTGCCCGTGGCGTTCGCGTTTTTGCAACACGAACTCGGGTACAAACCGATCTCGGTCGCGGTGCTGTTGCTCGCCTGTCACATCGCGGTCGCATCGCTGATCGAACCGACGATCATCGGCCGCGCCGTCGGCATCAGCCCCCTCGTGATCCTCGCCGCGCTGTCGATGTGGGGCCTGTTGTGGGGCCTGCCGGGGATGTTCCTGGCCGTGCCGCTGACCGTGGTGCTGAAGATTATCTTCGAGAACATCGAAGTCACCCGCCCGATGGCAAGGCTACTCAGCGGCGGGTGAACCGGACCACGCACGGTAACTGATTCATCGGTGTTGCACTGGAATTCGTTGGGGACAACAGATAAAGTGTTGAAGGAGACTCGGCCCAGGGGAGAGCTTAGGCTGGCCCCGAAAGTTTGTCTCTTTTTTTATTTTGTCACGTCTGGTGATTCGATCAAATCGGGTTCGGCACATCAAGCGGCTTAGAGTGCCCGTACTAATGATGACTTCTGAGTTCGCACTCTTGGTTCTTGTGCCCTGAATGGGCACCGGGATGTAGCCACGGGTGGAGCGAAGCGCAACCCGTGGTCAGTGACAACCCATTGTCAGTCGCCCTGAAGGGGCGAAGGAATTCCTCTGCCCCTTCAGGGCAGTTCAGTTAACCGTTCCAGGGGTTGCGCGAAGCGCTCCACCCCTGGCTACACCCCTTGACCCCTACCGGGGCCACCAAGCCGAAAACAGTGATCGACCTATGTGCAGCAGATGCATCGACATGATTCCCACGCATGCAGATTCGTAGCGCAACCCGCGTCAGTCCGGCCCCCTGACCGAGGATACTACTTCGTCGCGGTAAAAGTCGCGGAGCTTAGCGTGGAGGTCCGCACTCAGGTCCGGGAGGTCGCTGACGGCGGCGTTGGCGTGGGCTTGATCGGCGTTGCGGGCACCGGGGATGATCGTGCTGACGGCGTCGAAGCCGAGGCACCACTTCAGTGCGAACTGGGCCATCGTGTAATCGGCGGGCACGAGGGGGCGGAGTTTTTCGGTGATCGCCAAGCCGTTCTCAAAGCCGAGGCTGGCGAACGTCTCGCCGACGTTGAACTTCTCCCCGTTGCGGTTGAAGCTGCGGTGGTCGTTGGCCGCGAAGGTCGTTTGCAGCGTGTACTTCCCGGCGAGCATCCCGGACGCGAGCGGCAACCGCACGATGATCGCCACGCCCTTTTGTTTCGCCTCGTCGAAGATCGCGGTGATCGGCGTTTGGCGGTAGATGTTGAAGATAATCTGCAACGACGCACACCCCGGCTGTGCCAGACACAGCTTGGCTTCGGCGGTCGATTCGACGCTCGCGCCCCAGCGCTGAATTTTGCCCTCCTGTTTCAACTGCCGCAGCACCTCGAAGACCTCGCCGCGTTCGAGAATCGGTTGCGGCACGCAGTGGAGTTGCGTCAGGTCGAGCGATTCCACCCCGAGGCGCCGCAACGAATTCTCCGTGTGCTGCCGCATGTTTTCCGGCGTGCAGTTTCCCGGCAGCCCCGGCGTCGGGAACCGCCCGAGCTTCGTGGCCACGAACAGGTTTCGCGGCTTCTCTTTTAAGAACCGACCGACGAGTTCTTCACTACGCCCCGCGCCGTAAACGTCCGCCGTGTCCAGGAACGTCGTCCCCGCATCGACGGCCGCCCGAAGCGTACTCAGGGCATCGTCGTCCGAAATGTCCCCCCACTGATCGCCCCCCAATTGCCAACAGCCCAAACCCACCTCGGAGACGCGAACCGAATCACCGCCGAACGCACGCAGTCGCATGGGAGAACTTCCTGAACGAGAGGGAAAATCGAGATGCCATCATCATGCTTGCGACGGGGCAACCGGGCAAGGGTTCGGCTGTTCTGTGGGTTTCGTCGATGGTAGAATCCATGTAACACCAATGGGGAAATCCCGATGTCGTCAATACTGGCAAACCGAATCGACGTTCGACATTACTACGAAATTGCAGCTCAAGAGTATTGCAAGTCGTTGCCGGTGGAGCACTTCATGGAGCACTTCACCCAAGGTACTCAACGAGCCATCACGCTCGCCAGCCTGGCCTTGGTCACAGCGGCGCGACCGGACGTTCATGTTCTTAACGAAATCCTGATTCAGTACCCGATCTCGAAAACCGACGTGAAGGCGGTCGGGCGGGTCTGCCCCGACAATTTCGTCGTGATCCACGACGGACCAGTGGATCCGGGCGGCAGTTTCAACACGCCTTTTGAAGAATCAAAACCGTTCTGGGTTCTGGAGTACGTCTCTGCCGGCAACCAACGCAAAGACTACGTCGATAACATGACACGGTACGGGCGCGATCTTCAAGTGCCGTACTACATGCTCTTCGAGCCGCAAAAGCTTCGGCTCACCCTGTACAAACTCGGCACGAAAACCCGCAAGTTCCGGGAGCTGCGACCGAACGCAAACGGGCGACTCGCAATCCCAGAACTGGACATCGAAATGGCCTTAGTGGACGTTTGGGTGCGATTCTGGTTCCGGGGCAAGTTGTTGCCGCTGCCCGGCGAAATGGCCGTTGAGTTGGACGAATCGAAAAAAGAAACCCGCAAAGCTCATCGCGATACCCGCGTGGCAGAAGAAGCCGCACGTGTCGCAGAAGAAACCGCACAGCGTGAACGGGCAGCACGGGAAGTGGCAGAAAGAGAAGTGGCCAAATTGCGCGCGGAACTCGCGGCGATTCGCAAGTCGAGTTAGCACTTTAGCACCAGTCGCAGCACTTGCGGTTTGCAATTGTAACGCAGCGGTTCTTTACCGCTCAGGCCACGGTTCACGGCCATGATGGTGCCGTTTTCGTCGAAGACGCCTTGGTCGAACCGGCGGCTGTAAATGCTCGGCACGAAGATGGAGCCGATGAGCGGTAAGCGGATTTGCCCGCCGTGAACATGACCGCATACCATCAGCCCAATCCGGTGCCGTTGGCCCCAATAGAAGTTGTCCGGGGAGTGCGACAGGCACAGCCGAAAGCCTTCACTGGGCATTTGGTTCAAGTCCGGTGGTGGCACGAACCACGGCCCTTCTTGCCCGATCATCACGCACGCCTCGCCACGAATCGTCGCCGATTGCCAGCCGTTGCCCAGCACGGTGTAACCGGCGTCGATCAACTCTTTACGCACCCGGACGGGGTCGTGGTGGTGGTCGTGATTGCCGAGGATGGCGAACTTGCCTTCGGTCGCATTCAGTCGCCCCAAAATGGGCGTGATCCATTCGTGGTGCGTGTCGGTATCGAGGTAATCCCCGGCAAGTAGCACCAGATCGGGCACGGGTGCAGCGAGCAGCGTATCCATGACCGCATCAAAAAACACACGGCTCGGTGTGCCGTGAAAGTGCAAGTCGGAGAGGACCAGTATTGTGAGACCGTCCCACGCCGGCGGCAAGTGCGGCACTTTCAACGTGAGTTCGGTGAAATCCACGCGAAAGACATCGCTGCCCGGCAACCGTGGGAGCCACGACCACTTCCCGTTGCCAATCGTAGCGGGGCCGAGTTGCTTCCAGTAGTCGATGGTGTAGGTTTGTTCGCCCAAAACCGACGGCGGCGTTGGCCGCGTCAGCCGACCGATGGTGATGATTGGAAAGACCAACCACGCAATGACGCAGCACAACGCAACGTACAAAGTGGGTAACAACGGGTTAACAAACTCGCCAGCCAGCCAGACTTCAAGTGGAAATCCGACGATTACAAGGCCACAAAAGAGGCGGTACGGTTTAAGGAACCACTTCGGGATCGGGCGACCATAGACATTGTTGAGTGAATAGGTCCACAGGCAAGCATGTCCGATCCAACCGATCACAGACCAGACCACAAGCGTGGCTAAGTAAAGCTGATGCGAATCATCTGTTATCACGGCGAACATCATGCCAGCTTCCCGTTCCCAACGGGGAGCGCCGACGGAGTTGTCTCCAGCACGGCTTTCACGATTTGGTCCTGCCGGAAGGGTTTGAACAGGACGTATTGCATCCCGTCCGCGCGGGCTTTCACGATGGCGTGGGCGGAGTCGTAGCCGAAGCCGGTGGTCATCGAAATCTTCACCGACGGCCGCGCCGCTTTGAGTCGCCGGTAAGCGTCGTAGCCGCCCATGTCGGACGGTTTGTTGTCGAGCAACACGGCATCAAAAGGGATGCACGCCATGAGCGCGATGCCTTCGGTCGCGGTGGCCACGGTCTCGACCCCGGCTCCGAGTTGGCCGAGCAACAAGTGGGCGGACCGGCGAATCCGTTCCTCCGCTTCGACGACCAGCACCCGCGTGCCGAACAACGGCATCTGGTGGTCTGAGTTCGGGAGTTGATCGGCATTCAGGTCACGGCCCACTTTGCGGATGCTGTCCTTCACCTTGCGGGCGCCCATCAGAATGCGCCGTAACAGCGCCGCCGCTTCGTCGTCTTGTGTGCCGATTTTTTGGAGCAACACCGCAGCGCTGGCCAGGACATCATCAACAGGAATGGCAATCTCGCGGTTGATGAGATCGAGCGATTGGTTGGCGGTGCAGCTTTGTTGGGCGTTGAGCAGATCGAGCGTGTGAAGTGCGGTGGCGATTTCTTTGCTGAACAGTTCGGTGAATTGCAAATCTTCCGCCCCGAAGCCACTGACGCGCGGACTTTCGACGTTCAGCGTGCCGACCACTTCATCGTGATACTTCAGTGGCACCGTCATCGAACTCCGCGCCCCCGTCGCCCCTTCGATGTAAAGCGGGTCGGACGCGGTGTCCATACACAAGTAACTTTGCCCGGTGGCGGCGACGTACCCCGTCACCCCGTTGCCCTGTTCTCGGGCATACAACACTCGTCGGGCGGCCACCGCCGTCATGCCATCTTCCAGGAGCGGGTGCAGTTCCCCCGTTCGCCGATCGAGCAACCGCACTTCAATGATGTCGTACCGCAGCAGATCGTGGATGTACCGGCGCAGGTTTTGCTTGAGCAGTTCGATCCGCGTCGGGATGTTCATTTCCGCGAGTTGGTCCGGGTCGAGATCGGCGAGTTCCCGACCGGCTTGGTGAAGGGCGTCCAGTTTACGTTGTTGTTCGACTTCCGGCGTCACGTTGCGCACGATAACAACTTGCTGATCCACCGTCCCGGCATGATTCAAAACGGGTTGAATCGCGGCGTCCAAATAAGGCTGCTCGACGTTGGCCGGTCGATAAAGCCGGAACGAGACGGCTCCCCCACGCCGTGCCACGGAGAACGGATCGGGGACATCCGAAGCCAACGTCGTCGCGCCGAGCGCTTCCATCAGCGCCCGCCCGATCGGTTCGACGGGACACAGGGACCGCATCGCCGAGTTGACCCACGTGATGGCGCCAGTGGGGTCGAGAACCGCCACGCCCTTGTCGATGTGATCGAGAACAATTTCGTCGCGGCGTTGGGCGGCAAACACCTGACGGACGACTTCGGGGTCCGCTAGCACCGCGTGGAAAGGTTCCGCCAAAAGCTGTTCGACGGCAGCGATGGCATCCGGGACCACGACGCCATCAACAGCCGATAGCCACCCCGCAAGAGGCGCAGGCGGCTGGCCTATTATCAAGATCCGCGGTCGGGTTTCCACAATCACTCCGCCACAAACAACTGGCATGTCGATAGTGTGAATCGCAATTATAGCCGAAAACACCGCAAGAACTCAAGCAAACCCCGACCGAGACTTAGCAAATACCAGAAAC
>JANLRE010000368.1:0-6241 GCA_031368205.1 Fimbriiglobus sp.
CAGCCCTTCAAACTTTTTCACTTCGACGTTGCGGTACTGTTTGGTGACGGATTGAATCAGTTCGACCCGTTCGTCGATGCCGAAGAGGGTTGATTTATCCGGGTTAATCCCGACTCCGACGATGAGCTTATCGAACAACCGGCTACAGCGGTCGATCACGTCGAGGTGGCCGCGATGGATCGGGTCATACGTTCCCGTGTAGACAACCGTTCGGGCGCTGAGCAGGCTGTTCATGGCGTGGTCCCGTGCAAAACGTTCAGGAGTTGATCGAGTTCCGCTTCGGTGTTGTAAGCATGGGGGCTGACGCGGACACGGCCCGCACGCATGTTCACGATGACGCCGGCATCCCGGCACCGCTTTTGAATCACCTTCGGATCGACGCCGGGTTTCGACAGGGAGACGATACCGGACCGATCTCCGCCGCGACGGCTACTGTAAACTTCAGCCCCGGTTTTTGGTGCCTGTTCGCAGAGATAATCGGTGAGTTGCAGAATCCGTTGCGACACGTTTTCGATCCCGGCGTTCAACAAAAGTTCCAGGCTCGCGCCGAGTGCGGTGATGCCGGGGAGATTGGCCGCCCCGCCTTCGTACCGGCCCGCATGGGGCTTGAATTGGAGGTTGATGGTGCTGTACTCGAACTGGTTCACGACGCTGTGCGAACCGACGCCGATGGGGTGCAGCCGGTCAATCCACTCGCGGCGAATGTACGCAATCCCAGCTCCTTCGGGGGCGAGCATCCACTTGTGGCCGTCGGCAGCAAGGGCGTCGATCGGCGTTTTTTGTACGTCGAGTGGGAAGGCACCCAACCCTTGAATGGCGTCCACGAAAAAGAACAAGTCGTGTTCGCGGCACAGTGCGCCGAGCGCATCCAGGTCTTGACGGAAGCCACTACCAAACTGGACGAAGCTGGTTGATAGGACGCGGGTTTTATCGGTGATCGCGGCGCGAACGTCATCCAGTTCGATCCGATTGCCGCGTGTCGGGACTTTGCGAACTTCAACGCCCCGGTGCGCTAGGTTCATCCACGGGTACTGGTTCGAGGGGTATTCTTCGAACGCCAACACCACGTTTTCGCCCGGCTTCCACGGATACCCTTCCGCAATCAACCCGATCCCCATTGTGGTGTTGGGTACAAAAAAAACGTCATCCACACTGGGCGAATTGATCAGTTGTGCGGCCAACTTCCGGACTTGGGCGCAGCGATCCACCCAATGCCAAACGTCGGCGAGGCCGTTCGCCGCGATGCGTTGGGCGTAATCGTTCATCGCCACAATCGCGGTGTCGGGGATCGGCGACACGGCAGCATGGTCGAAGAACGCCCAATGTTGCGTGACCGGAAAGTGCGAGCGAAACGCGGTCCAATCCATGTCGGAAACTCAAGAGGGTGCGAACACAACTTTCACTTACTGTATGATTGACACAGACGCCGATGAAAAGGATACCAACCCATCGGGCTGCGTTTCAAAAAACTTCGAGGATGCGCCGGTGTTTTTTCTGGAAAGTGCCCCCACCCCGCTCGACTTGCAATTTCGCCTGTTCGGCTTCCCCGTCCGCGTCACGCCCTGGTTCTGGGTCGTGATGGGCCTGCTGGGCAGCTCCACCTTAAACGACCCCGATCTCGGCGCCCTGGCAATCGTCATCTGGGTGGCGTGTGCGTTCGTGTCGATCCTGGTGCATGAACTCGGCCACTCGATCTCCGCCCGCTGGTTCCGGTGTCCGTCCCAGATCGTCCTGATCGCGTTCGGTGGGTACGCGGAATACTACCACGGCGCGCCGCCGTCCGGCTGGCGGCGGTTGATCGTTTGTCTGGCCGGTCCGATCGCGGGGTTCTTGCTCTTGGGATTTGTTTATATCAGCGATCAATCGCTGCACTGGGCGGACAACCACCCGGTGTTAATGCGGGTTTATCTCTTCTTGATAATCCAGACGCTCTTCTGGAACCTCTTCAACTTGCTGCCGATTTTCCCGATGGACGGCGGGCAGGCGTTGCAACAGATCCTGTACATTTGCGGCGTTCGCAGGCCGGACCCGCCCACGTACACGGTGTCCGTTATTGTCGCCGGTGTGTTGGTCGTAGCCGGGCTGATGAAACTGCTGCGGCAAGACCTCGGGCTGTTAGGCTGGCTGCCGTTCGTGCCGGGTCCGTTCATGTTGGTCATGTTCGGCATGATGGCGGTTCAGAACTACCAGTTATTGCAACAGTCCAAACAGTTCAAGAGTTGGGACGAACCGGACGACGATGCCCAACCGTGGGCACGACGGCGGTAACGCAAATTCTTGTAGGTCGTGGTCGAGGCTTTGCGTGGGCCCGACATCCAAGAGCGAGCGGAAAAGGCTCAGCCGTTTGATCGGCGTGAGTCGAATGTCGGTGCCCACGCAAAGCCTCGACCACGACCTACAAGACGACTTACAAGTTCGTTGGCGGAGGGCTTTCATGTGGTCGAGTCGCTGCTAATGCAATTTCGGGAAGCGTTCCCCGACGGCCCTCTGCCATCGCGGCCTGTTGCCGGCGATAACTGCTGCCCGGAGTGTGACGAGATCGACGAGTTGTTCGGGGGGCGAACTTGGACAGAGATGGCCACAGACTTCCCCTCGGACTTCCACCACGCCTACCCGCTACTCACACCGTCCAACCAGTGGTACTACCTGCCAGCATTCATGCTCTCGGCGTTCGGCTCCAGTGGTATGCAGTTCGATTCACTGGAGCCGGAGTTGACCAACGGCCGTTTGACCCCGGCGTCCTTCAACCCGGCGCAGCGAGCCGCAGTGGGAGCTTGGTTGGTCGCTTTCTTGGGCGGATTGGGATGGGATGAGTCACCGCCGCACCTCGCCGAGTGGTGGGCAGAGGCGGCGAAGTGAGGGCGCGCCGGGCCGCTTGCCTAAATCGTATCGCCGCCCATGAGCTTGGCCAAGCGTTCGGCAAGCTCGTCTTCGGCGGCGGGGGTCCAGGCGAAGTCGGGCGGCGGCTTGAAGGCGCCTTCGGCGTTGAAGGTCGCGGTCGGCACGGGACAGAGCGTGGCCACGCCGATCACGCGGTTGCGGTACCGCAGTTCAAAGCCGGTCATGGAACCCAAGTCGGTCCAATCAATCATCCCCGGCGAAAAGACCGTCGGCCCGTCCGTAATGAGGACTGTTTGTTCCAGTAACACCGGCGGTCGGACGGCGCCGGGTACGGTTCCCGTCACTTGCAACGGCAACAGGGCGGCAGCGCCGATCTCTTTGCTAGCGAGTGCAAAACAGGGGCCTAAGCGTCGCGCTTCATGCGGTTGAGCGTGGCGAACAATTTTCACGACACCGGCGGAATCCTCGATCACGAACCGCGCGTCGGACACTCGTAACGATTGCACAAACCGCTTCGGGCTGATGGCAGTCACCCGTTGCGAATGCAACTCTTTGCCACCCACCAACCAGCGAATCGTGTACGAACCCGCCCGACGTGGCGGCTTCGGAATCGTCGCACTGATTAACGCTTCGCGCAGGCTGAGTTGCGAACTGCTAAGCGAGACCGGCACGACTTGTTCGCCACCCCGATCGGCGGCGAACACCACTTGCAAACCCAGGTCCGCGATTGGGGACAACCCGCCGGACGACCGTAACACGATCGACGTGGTCAGCCCCCGACACTGCGACGCAATGAACGTCTGAGCGGAGATGGAGTGGTCCCCGACACGCACGATGACGGTGGCAAGCGTCACGCGCAACCCGGCGAGAAACTCGGCGGGCGTTTGGACAACGATCGTCGTGGTGGTGATGAGCCGTTGTTTCCACAGCAGTTCCGCGTTCACGGTTGTTGACGGTACGGGTACGCGGAAGATCAGCCGGTAGGACGACTGCCCACCCTCTTCCTGTCGGATCGTTTCGGCGACGACCGGGTCTTGGCCTGGTATTCGCAACGTGAAATCGGTCCGGGTTCGCATGGCAATTGGAAGTTTGGCCAGGACTTCGACGATGACACACTCCGCGTTCCACGGTACGGGTGGGCCGTAGAGCAGTAGTCCGGCTTTTTCGTAGCGGATGTGGATTGCGCGTTCTGTGGGCTTGGGTCGCCCCAAATTGGAGAGGTTATTCATCACCCAGTCGAGCCATTGCGTCATCGAGAGCCGCATCAAGTTCCCCTCCCGTTGGCCCAGTCGCCGAACAGATGAGACACGAGACCGAGCGCGGAATGCGAAACTTGTGCGACCGAAACGGTTCGTCGAACGCTTCCGGCACCCGCTTCATCGTAAACAACAGGCTGGTGAAGTCGTCACCGACCGTTGATGAGTCTGTTTCCAACATCCCCAGCGTCACCAGCGCGTGCAAACTGGCGATCGTGTTGATGCTGGCTTTGGGTGCCGGAATGGTTGTCTCCACGACCGCGCCACCTGGGTTATTGTAGTCGGGTAACGGGGCCGCAGGGTCACCGGGGGCTTCGCGTTGGAGATAGCTCGCCACGCAGCCATAACATGGGCCGTCGGGCAGAAAGCGATGCACCCAACCCGCGATTCCACCGCTCAACACTTCACCAAGGGTCCACGGCTTGCGGGCGGTTCGCATCAAGTGATCGAAGTGATACTTCGCAAACTCGTTGTCTACCGCACAGATGGCAACGTCACAAGTTGCCACAGCATTTTCAATCGCGGCTTGATGTTCTTTCGCCGTCACATCAACGGGTACAACTTCGACGACTAACTCCGGTCGCCGTGCCCGCAACCACTCGGCAGCGAGTTCACCTTTCAACTGCCCAACGGCGCTGATCGGAAAAAGATGCCGATGCACGTTGTGGGATTTGTAACGATCGGGTTCAACGATTGTAACCTTGGAGATACGCGAATCGCGTGCCACAAGATCCAACACGACGACCCCACCGCTACCGACGCCGACTTGAAACAGGTGGGACACGACGTTGCCTCACTTCGCCTCGGGGAGCGGCCATTCGCCGGTTTCGTGCCAGATTTCGTAGCAGGCGAGCCACCGCCACGCCGCTTGGATGGCGAAGATGGACGTAAATTTAGCGGGATCCCAGCGGTTCGTGGTGCGAGTGGAACCTTGTCGCCAGAGGCAGAGAGTTTGCCCTTCAAGTAGGTGCGGGCAATGCTTCATCGGCGAGATCACCCGCGTCTCGGGTGGCACGGTGGGGTAACTGGAGAGCAGTCTAGTCTCGATCAGGTAGATGTTGTGCGCCGGTTTCAAAGCATAGGCCAACACGACAGTCCCGCCGACCCGATTCACACGAATGCGAAAGACCGGGTCGCGGCCGTCGTTGTACTTTTCAATGACCGGAATCTCAACGGAGAGTAACCGCCGCTTTCCGGTTTCGGTATCCAGAAGTCCCATGTTCAGATTCAGAATTGGTCTGCGGCGTTTGTTACGACTGCCGCATCCCAAATTTCTTCAGTAATGGCATGGAACGGACTTGATGGCGTGGATGACTTCTTCGTCGGGTACGTCTTCGGCAGTCCCGGCGAAACTGGTGTCGCGTCGGTCCATCAGGAGGACGCGATCGCCTTCGGCATTGCCCCGCAAGGCAGTGACAAGTTGGCGACGCTCTTTTTCGTTCAGTGGTCGGAAGTCCATGATGCGTTCCCTCCAGTCCTTCGGGCGAAAAACCGTCCGTTCCAGCAGTGCCGGTTCCAGTAACCAGCCGTTGGATTCTCGTCAACTGCGGGCCGCCAATTCGGCCAGGATTTGGTAAACTCCGTGGTCCGGAGCTAACCCCGCAGGCAGGTCGGGTTGAAACACTTCTCCGTCTGCTTCGTACAAGCACCGCACCGATTTCTCGTGCAGCACCAGGTGTATTGCTTGCCCGGCTTCGCTCAACCGAATCCGAACTCGAAGCGTTCCGATCTCGGAGCTTGGCACTTCAAACTCGACAGTCTTAAATTGCGAAGCGAGTTTAGCCAACCGCGTCGCGTGTTCTTCAATAATCGGCCAGATCGGGCGAAGCGGTGTCGCCCAATCGGGGCCTAGAGTTAAGACGACCGGAACGTTCTGATAGTTTCGATCATTTGCACCCAGCGTGTACCAATCGAATCGCAACGGACCAAGAGCTTGGGCGCTGATTGTGGGTTGGTGTGCCACCGCTTCAGATCCATGCCCACGATCAGCATCCATCGTGCCGATCGCAAAAACGCCCTCGTTGCCCTTGAGATTTTTCACCCAATCTCGGTCACCACGGTAGTCCGCTGCGGAGGGATGCCGCATCGAACCGGGTTGCGTGTGGACCACGCCGACGATGCCTAAGTTCTTGCCCCGTTGTCGC
>JANLRE010000380.1:0-1800 GCA_031368205.1 Fimbriiglobus sp.
CTCTTCTCTTCGACCTGCACCAACTTCTGTTCGGCTGGGGTCAGCACACCTTTGAGGCGCACCAAGGCCATGACGTCCAGCAAGTACGTCCGAACCGACAGCGGCCCCCGGCCCATGTACTCCTTTTTGAACCGGATGATGGCCTGCGTGATCTCGGCTTCCAGGTCGCTTTTCGATTTCATCCGCACCTCGCTTGGTCAGCCCAGACTCATTGTGCGTCATACAGCGCACCGCGAGCACCGAGAAATCCAAAACAGATGCTGTGGATTTCTCGGTGCCCTGTGGGGAAAGTTGCTTGTTGTAATCAGCCCTTCGGTGTGGGCGGTGTCGTGGGTGCCGGTGTTGGCGTTACTACGGGTTGTGGCGTGATGACCCGCGGTGTTGGCGGGATAATTGGCGTGGGAAGCGGCGCATCTTTGTTCGGTTCAATGCTGGTCGGGAGCTTGATCGCGTCATTCTTCGGGAAGCCGTCGAAGGACGGCGCGACCATCAACGATTCGTTCAACACTTTACCAGCGTTGGAGAGAATCGTTTCATCGGCTAGCAACTGCTTCGCCTTCGCGGTGTATTCTAACCCCAGCTTCGTGCTTTCGCCGACGACCTTGGCCGCTTGGTCGTAAAGATCGGCGGCCTGTTTCACCGTGCCGAGGGAATCCCGACTGTTGGCATCCTTCGGAATCCCGACGAGTGAAAGTTCCGCTTCCGCCGCGAGCAGGAGGCAGGTCACGCGGAGGGTTTTGTCGCCCTTCAACTCGTCCGCGAGTTTCGTGAATTCGTCACGGGCTTTTTGAATGTTGGCGATGCCCTTATTCCGCTGGCTGGAGAGCCGCACCGGCAGTAACGCCAAGCCGTCCGGACCCAGTAGTGCCCGAGCCTGTTCGATGCGGGCGATTTTCGACGTGATGGTGTCCTTACCCGATTTGGCAATGGCGTCGAGGTCATCTTGCGTCGGTTGCGCCAACTCCATCCACTGCCGGGATGTCGTCTTTTTGCCTTCCTTAATCAAGTACCACGACAACCCACCGATCAGCACTGCCGCGACGGTCAGGACGATGATGCGGTACGTCCAGCGGTTCCAGATTTGCCCACTTTTGGCGCGATCGACCAGCGAGCTGACACCCTCAGCCAGTGTGTTCGTTTCCAGGTGTTTACGCTCTTCCGCGTTCATGCGGAGACTCCGGGGAGGGCCATAACGTTCAGCAGGACCACTACAATCAGTCCGACCGTTTAGATTCGGTTGATGATAGAACGATCCCCCAACCGGGTCAACGGGAACGCCACCAATGGCGGTGGCTAATAGAATAAATTTGACGCACGGATTCCCGCGATTTGAAGGCGAAACACATGGTACTGGGGCGGCTTTACTCGAAGTTTAAGCAGGGGTTATCGAGGACGCGGAACGTCTTCTCCGGCATCGTCGATTTGTTCACCGGGAACCGCCGGGTCGATCAAGCGTTCCTCGCGCAGCTCGAAGAACAGTTGCTATTAGCCGATGTCGGCGTGCAGGCGACCGGCCAAATTGTCGAGCGGGTTCGGCAAGCCTATTTGGACCGGGAAGTCGGCGAGGACGTGAAGCTGTTCGTGCGGCAACAACTCCGCGACATGCTGACCGATCCCGAGGGCGGCATTCGCTTCGTGGCCAACGGGCCGACCGTGGTGATGATCGCGGGGGTCAACGGCTCCGGGAAAACCACGTCAATTGCGAAGCTCGCCAACCGATTGAAGCTCGACGGGAAAAAGGTGCTGGTGGCCGCGTGCGACACGTTCCGGGCGGCGGCGGTCGAACAACTAACGGTCTGG
>JANLRE010000408.1:0-6978 GCA_031368205.1 Fimbriiglobus sp.
GCCTTTCGCGTCCACCGCCAAGTGGTCGAGCTTACCGTCAACGCCCTTCAATTGAATCGTTTGTACCAGCACGAGCGGTGCTTCGGCAGTCGGCGCGCGCCCCGCGACCAGCAACGAAATGGCCACGGCTAACAACACGATTTTCGTCACAGTATTCATCGACTCTCCCCTCAATCGACTTCAGGATGGGATGTTGGAATTTCAACACCACAACACCCGTTGGTGTATGAAGTCCGCTATCCTTGGGGTGAGAAGTTTCCGAGAAGTGTGGTCAGGGTAATCGTCGCAAAGCCTCCACAACCTTGGGCTAACAGATTGACCACCAAAATACGACCCTCACTCATCGAACAACCACGCGACGAGTTCGTCTTGCATTACATAGTCGGCGACGATGAGGTCGGCGCCGAGGTCGATGAGGACTTCGCGTTTCATGGCGTGGATGCCGGTTTCGGGTGGTTCGACGCTGGCGATGCCGACGGCCACGCCACCGGCACGTTTCATTTCGACGGTTTCCGAATAGCCATCGCCGAAGCCGACGAGCTTGTCACTGGTGATGGCGTTGTCATGGAGAATCTTCTCGATCACGGTTCGCTTGCTGAAGTTCGGCGTGTTGTGCGCGGGGGCATAAATGTGTTCGCCGAAGTAGTGGGTCAGGTTCAACAACTCCGCTTCCTGGCGAACGAATTCGAGATCGGTGCCCGAGGCCAAGTATAGCTTTACGCCACGGTTTCGCAGGTTGTCCAATAGTGCGTGGGTGCCACGCGGTGACCACTGCGCCGGGGTTGCGGTGCCGGCTGCGAGTTGTGCTTTGCGCTGATCCGCAATCGCAAACAATCGCCGCAAGAACTCCTTTAACAGACCCTCCGGGTCCGGCAATTGGTGCCCCCGTTCTTGAGCGATCGCAGCAAGTCGTTGCATCTGGAAGATCGACGGCTTGCCGCTCAACATCAGCATTTCGCGTTCGAGGAACATCTTTGCCGTCAGGTCGTTCAGCAGTTCCGCACCCATTTCGGCCATCACTCGGGACCATCCTTCACGCAGCAACGATAGCGTGCCATCGAAGTCGAACATCGCGGCGCGAAACGGACCCCGGCGGATGTTCGGGTTGCGGATTTCCACGCCTGTTAACTCGGCTGTCACGCTACAATCCCCTTGCGTTTGGAACCGAGCATCGGTTACTACCGGCACTCACTGTTCGCTTTCCTTGCGTGTGATTCGTTATGGATTCGGCTCGTATCACTTGGATCGACTTGGCTTGGCTCTTCGTCATTGCGGTGGTGTCGTCGGCGCTTTGTGTCCACAATACGGCGCCGCTGGGTGCCACGTTTGATGAACCGTTTTACATCGCTAAGGGTCTCGACTGTTGGCGGACCGGCAGCTACAAACCGCTGATGTCTGCCGGCACGATGCCGTTGCCGGTGGATGTTCAAACGCTGCCGTTGTACCTGTGGGAACGTCATCGTGGCGAACCGTTTGATCCGTATGCCCAACTCGGAACTCTGCTGCCGGTCGCGCGTCTTGGTAATCTGCCGTTTTGGTGGCTGCTGTTGATTTATGGAATGCGCTGGGGCCGATTACTGGGTGGGCCGTGGGGCGGGCGGTTTGCTTGCGGGTTTCTCGCGTTCGAGCCGAGTTTGTTGGCCCATGCCGGACTCGCAACGACCGATATTGCGATCACCGGAACGACCCTCGCCACCGCGTACCACTGGTACACCGGGCGCACCGGCAACTGGCGCCAACGGGTGCTGGTGCCGGGGTTGTGGTACGGCGTGGCGCTCATCTCGAAGGCGTCGGCGTTTGCGTTCGTGCCGATTTTGTTCGTGGTGCTGGGGTGCATCCCCGTCTGGAATGCCGGCGTCACGTGGCGAACCGTTTGGGCGAAGACGTTTCAGTTGCGTTGGGACGTTTTCAACGCCGGGTTGATCGGCATCGTGTGCGCGTTTGCCTACTGTGGGTCGGACTGGCAAACGGAACACACCTTCGTGGAATGGGCAACGGAGTTACCTGACGGCCCGACGAAGCGAATCATGTTACCCGTCTCGGAGAACCTGTCGATTTTCACGAACGCGGGTGAAGGCTTGGCGCAACAAATCAAGCACAACATCCTCGGCCACGGTGCCTACGTGTTGGGCGAATACCACAAGCGGGCGTGCTGGTATTACTTCCCAGTCGCACTATCCGTAAAGTTGCCCGAGCCTATGATCTTGCTGCTGGCACTCGTCTTGTTGACCCGACCTCGCGCACTGTTGAACCCCGTTGGTGTCGCAACGATCGCGCTGTTTCTGTTTAGTTTCAACTGCCGCGTGCAAATCGGGATTCGGCTGGTCTTTCCGCTCCTGGCGTTTTTGCTCATTAACTTGGCTGTTGCGTGTAGCGTGAATCGGAGTCGGTTCCACTTCATCGCTGCTTGGGTCGCCCTGGGTGGTATGGTGTTAATCAACGTCATTGTGGGTTCACAGGGGTTGCAATACGCCAACCAATTGTGGGGCGGCCCGTCGCATTGCCATGAAGTGCTGAGCGACTCGAACGCCGATTGGGGGCAAGGACTGCCGGAACTCAAAACGTGGTGGTCGCAGAACAACGAACCAACGTTACACGTCTGGTACTACGGCGCCGATTCGGCGATTCTGCTCGCGCCGTTTCACCTGGTTCCCGTTCATCAGTTGAAGAACGCCACGCCGGACACCGTGCGCCAAGCAACGAGCAACGGCGTCTTCGCCGTCAGCAACACGCTCTTGGACGCCTGCCCCGACCGCCGCCCGGAACTCTTGGAGTTGATCGCGTGGATCAAAACTCAACCCGTCGTCGCCCGCACCAGCACCTTCGTGATCTTCCGCGTGGTGTAAACTGTCACCATGCCGCCGCATCCGTCTACTTTTGCTGACGCTTGGATTTTGACTGGGCCGACGGGGTCCGGGAAATCGGGGCTTGCGCTGGCGTTGGCGGAGCGTGTCAACGCCGAGATTATCGCTCTGGATTCGATGACGCTGTATCGGGGCATGGACATCGGCACGGCGAAGCCGAGTCGCGCCGATCAAGCGCGGATTCGGCATCATCTGATTGATGTTCTCGCTCCGTGGGAATCCGCCAACGTCGCCTGGTGGCTCGAACGGGCGGCGGAAGCTTGCCGCGATATTTGCGGTCGGGGGAAAAAGCCGCTGTTCGTTGGCGGGACACCGTTCTACCTGAAGGCGTTGTTGTGCGGCCTGTTCGACTCGCCGCCGGTTGACCCCGCGATCCGTGCCCGATTGGAAGCCGAAGCCGAGGAAATCGGCAAGGTAGCCCTGCACGAAAAACTCCGACTAGTTGATGCCAAAACCGCAACTCGGCTTCACCCCAACGACGTTCGCCGCGTGGTGCGGGCTTTGGAAGTGTTTGAACTGACCGGGCAACCCATCAGTTCGTTTCAACAAAGTTGGGACAACCCGAGTTTTGCCGACCCGCTGAAGCCGACCCCCGCACCTGCCAAAATTCCCTGTGTCGTATTGGAATGGCCGCGCGAGGTGTTGTACCATCGCATCAACATTCGCGTCGAAGCGATGATGCAAGCCGGTTGGCTAGTGGAAGTGGAACAGTTATTGCAAGCATCTCAGCCGATCAGCAAAGAAGCGGCACAGGCGCTGGGCTATCGGGAATTGGCTGCTGTACTACGAGGCGAACTGAGCCGTGAAACCGCCCTGGAGACGATCCAATTGCGCACCCGTCAGTTTGCCAAACGCCAACTCACGTGGTTCCGCAGTTTACCGAATTGCCACGTTTGCCCGGTCGATCAGTCGGAGTGCAGTATTCAACTGGTGGAACAATTGAGGGCGACATTCTTGGCAATCGATTCCGATAAAAATCAGAATCTTGTATAGTATAGGTGGAAAATCTGGTAAACTCCGGTAGAAGCAGCGGGGTCGCAATGGAATTGTGAACATCCTGTGCTATAGCTTGATTGGATGCTGTCGAGTGGTCGCAAGCCTTTTTTCGACCCGTACATTGGCTACCCAGAAGGATACCGAATGCGCACCGTGACATTTCTTGTCCTGGAAGGCGTCGATAAAGGGCGGGTGTTCCGGGATTTGCCCGTACCCGTCACGATTGGCCGCGAAGAAGGCAACGTCTTGCGCCTGAACGACGAACGGGTGAGCCGTTATCACGCGAAAATTCAGACCGAAGAAGGCGACGTGATTCTGACCGACCTCGATAGCACCAACGGCACCCGTGTGAACGGGGCCACAGTACAAATTCGACGGTTGCGGGCCGGCGACCAACTTTCCATTGGTCGGACGATGTTGCTGTTCGGCACGATGGAAGAGATCGAAGCCCGCCGGGTGGCGCACCATAAAGCGTCCGCCAACCAGGGCGGTACCCAGACGGTTCGGGCGGAAGAACTTGCCGAAGCCGGTGGCCGGTTGTCCGTTGCGTTGAGCAAAAAAATTCAGCCGATGGTCCCGACCGAATGGAGCGCACGGGACGAGGACATTCCACCGCTGCCGCACAAATTGAGTGGTGCCCAGGCGGCGCGGCTGTCCGAAATTTTTGACTACCTCCATAAGGGCGTGACGATGGCCGTGGAGAACATCGAAGCCAACGAAGACGGAACCGTCGTGAAGTTGGGCTTCAACGAATGGCAAACCATTCAAGCCGTGCAAATGCTGCTAGCACGCTTCGGTCGCAACATCTCTGACCCCGAACCGCACGAATAAGTTGCGCCGATTTCAGTACCACCCCGACATGACCGTTCCGGTTGTGCCGGGGTTTTTCGTTTGACCGCCGGGGCCTCGTCCTGCACTTCCTCTTCCGGTAACGGCCCTCCGGACGATATAAAACACTGCAACCGATTATCCATTTGTTCACCGACGCTGGGCCAATCCCGATGGCTGACCGCAAGTTTGCCCACCTGCACCTGCACACGCACTACAGCCTGCTCGATGGGGCGAACAAAATCCCGGAGCTGGTGGCGCAAACCAAAAAGTTGGGCATGACCGCGTGCGCGATCACGGACCACGGTAACCTCTACGGCGCGATCGAGTTTTACCGGACGTGCAAGGACGCGGGGATCAACCCGGTCATTGGCTATGAAGCCTACCTCGCACCCGGTAACCGCCGCGAGAAGAAGGCGGCACGCCAGGGCGAAGCCTATAGCCACCTCACGTTGCTAGCGAAGAACAATATCGGCTTTAAGAACCTGATTAAGCTGTCCTCCATCGCGTTTCTTGAAGGGTTCTATTACCACCCGCGGATCGACCGGGAAATTTTGGAAGAACATAGCGAAGGGTTGATCTGCCTGAGCGGGTGTTTGGCGGGGGAGTTCAATCAACACATCCTCAAGGATCGCCACGACGAAGCCGCCAAGCTGGCGAAGTGGTTTAGCAAAGTCTTCAAGAAAGACTTCTACATTGAGATCCAAAACAACGGCATCGACCTCCAAGACATCTGCACACCCGTGGCGGTTGATATTGCCAACAAAGTAGGCATTCCATTGGTGGCGACGGCCGATGCACACTACTTGTGTGCCGATGATGCGGAAGCCCATGATGTGTTATTTTGTATCAACACCGGCAAAAAGCGTGACCCGCGCAAGAGGCAATATCCCGAAGGGAAGCTACCGAATCCGTACTACGTGCGATCCCCTGAGGATATGTATAAGTTATTCCCCGAGTTCACCGACGCCGTGGCGAGAAGCCACCAGATTGCCGAGCAAGTTGACATTCAGATTGATTTTAAGCAACGCCATTACCCGGTCTTCAAGCAGCCCGAACACCTGACCCCGGAACAATATCTTGTTGAACTTTGCCATCAGGGAGTGAAAGAACGATACGGCGATAACCCCCGAAAAGAAGTGCTGGACCGGCTCGAACATGAGTTGGGCATCATCTGCCGGATGAAGTTCGCCAGTTACTTTCTCATCGTGTGGGACTTCGTGCGGTTTGCCCGTGAAGAAGGAATCCCGTGCTCGGCACGGGGTTCCGGCTGCGGCGCGATTGTTAGCTATGTGTTATATCTCAGTCACGTTGATCCACTCGATTATGACTTACTGTTTGAACGATTTCTTGATCCGAATCGTGGTGAGGCCCCCGATATTGACATCGACTTCTGCCAAGAACGGCGGGAGAAAGTCATTCAATATGTGCGGAAGAAATATGGTGCCGAGTCGGTCGCTCAGATCGGAACCTTTGGCACATTGGCGGCCAAGGCCGCGTTGAAAGATGTCGGGCGGGTGTTGGACATCCCACTCGAAAAAGTGAACATGATGTGCAAACTCGTCCCGATGAAGGGGGCCATTACACTCAGCTTGAAGGATGCCCTCGAACAATCTCCCGACTTCCGCAATGCGTATGACAACGACCCGATAACACGGCAATGGGTCGATATTGCGCGCAAGCTGGAAGGGATGAATCGCGGTGTGGGCACACACGCTGCCGGTGTGGTGATTGCCAACGGACCGATTACAGATTACGTGCCGGTGCAGCGTGCCACCCGCAAGGGTGATGACGCGGAAAAAAACAATGCGGACGCAGTTGTCACGACACAATGGGAAATGGGGGACATCGAAAAAGTCGGTCTGTTGAAGATGGATTTCCTCGGGCTACGCACCCTCACCGTTGTTGACAATGCGTTGAAGTTAATCCACAAGACACGCGGCGTGACGATTGATGTGTACAAGATTCCCCTTGACGACCAAGGCACGTATGAACTCTTACAACGCGGGGATGCCAAGGGGGTGTTTCAATTTGAATCGGAAGGAATCCGCGAATTATTGAAACGCATGAAGCCCGACAACATCCGCGACATTGTCGCCTGCACAGCACTTTATCGCCCCGGTCCGCTTGAGGGCGGCATGGTGGATGAATACATCGAGTGTAAGCATGGCCGCAAGAAGCCGTAATATCCGCACGCCATCATGGAAGAAGTGTTGAGTGAAACGTATGGTGTGATGGTGTATCAAGAACAAGTGATGCGGATGTTAAACCGCTTGGGTGGGATTGAGTT
>JANLRE010000431.1:0-3145 GCA_031368205.1 Fimbriiglobus sp.
TCGAAGAGTTTCTACCAGGTTGCCAACACCACTTCGAGCGGGTAACTCACGCCTTGATCGAGCAACATCGCAAACAGTTCGATCAATGATTTGCCAGCATGAAGCGGCGCGATCAGCGGTTGTTGAATGCTGACCGTGCCGTCGTAAGCGCGGGCATCACCCCAAGTTTCGAGGAAGTTCGCCGCATTGACATGCCAAGTGCATTGGCCTTCGATGACGGTTTCATCGACCTGCACACCGAGGTGAACCTTGGTCCCCTTCATTGCCGCGAGGTGCTTGCCAAGTTCCAAGTCAGCCGGGGTATCGTAAGCCGGGTTGCCACCCAACAGGAACAACACTTCGACTTTGTTGGCTTTGATGTCTTCGGTGAGTTGCTTCAAATCCGCGAGTTGGTCGGACGGCCTAACTTCCAGCGGTTCCGTAAAGACTACCGTGCTGCCGAACGCACCGAGCTTTTCGTTGATGGCATGGGCCAGCAAGTGGACCGCTGCTGGCTGTTGATCGCCGACCACGACCACGGAGGCGCCCTTGGCGGCAAGCAGATCCTCCGCAAGCGGGGCAATCCACTTTTCGGCCAAGTCCGACAACTTCGGAGCCGTCACGCCGACGACACCGAGCTTGGCGGCTAATGCTTTGGTAAAGTCTTCGATCTGGCTTGGCTTCAACGTCAATCGGTGATCGGCGACCGCGCCGGTGTTCGTCACCATCGACTCGACCGCGTACAAGCGGTTCATCTTGTCGAGGGCAACGCCTTCGCCCCGCTTCAACGACTCTTTGACTTCCCGAACCTTGCGACCCGCCATGAACTCCCGAGCGTACCGGGCCGATCCGGGGCCAACGGCGGACAGGAAGTCTGCGTCAATCGCCAGGGCCACTTTCGCCTTGGCGAAGTTGTACGTCGTGTTCACGTACTTGCCGAACGCCGCCAACCCGGCTTTGCGGGGATTGTCGCGGCTGATCGTGTCGTACTGAATCCACTTCGCCTTCGGGAACCGCTTCAAGAACTCGTCGATCTGGGCAATCAGCGTCGGCGAGGTAATCGTTTCTGTCAGGAACCGAACCCCTTCGCCTTGCTTCGCTTTTTGCTTTTCGAGATCGTTCTTAATCGCAGGTAGAAATTGCTCGAACCCAGCTTGTTGCCCGCCCTTCAGCACCGACTTGGAGCGATCGGGGTCGTAAAGATTGAGGATCGAAGCTTGGGCATAAATGTCCGTGCCGCCCAGCGATCCGGGGTGGTTCGGGTTGCCTTCAATCTTGATCGGGCGTCCTTCGACTTGCTTGACAAGTAGCCCGAGTCCGACGCCGGCGTTCTGCGTAATGACGGTCGAAAAGAACAGCGGCACGCCGGGCAGCATTTGCTCCGGTTGCCTCACGTGCGGCACCACTTTGTGGGCCGGTGCTGGCTTGAGCGAAGGGTTACAGCCCACCGCGCCGGCTAACGCCACGGACGCGCCCATCACGGTGAGGAACTGACGACGACTGACCGGATCAAGCCACTCCGAGGCGTCCTCCGGGAACTCGTTCTTCATCATCGTTTCAAACTGGGTCGAGTCCATCCACTGTTCGATGGACTGCCAGTATTCCGGCTCTGACCGAGCAGGCACTGGGCGGGACGCGGCTGTCCGGCTCGCGTCTTGCTTCAGTTCGGGTGGCATTCGTCTATCCTCAAGTCCGGCAGGTGTATAGCAACCAGTGGTGAGTGGATAGCAGATAGTGGATAGTAAGAAGTCTTCGGTTTTACTAACCACTATCCACCGTCCACTAACCACTACTTAACGGTGGCACATCGAGCAGTTCGTCAACACGAAGTGGTCGCGTACTTGATACTTCTCTTTGAGTTGCTTCCCAAGTGTGGTCTGGTCATACGGCATTTGCGTGTCCGGGTTGATGAGGTCTTCCGCTTTGAACGTCATGTTGGTCACCTCGTCCTTGGGCCGCAGGTTCTTCTCCGGGTTACGGTGGCATTCGAGGCACCATTCCATCAGCAGTGTTTTGCTTTGGAAAACCAAGTTCATTTGGTCAATCTGCCCGTGGCACGACACGCACCCGATGCCCTTGCCGACGTGGATCGAGTGGTTGAAGTAGGTGTAGTGCGGGACGTTGTGAACCTTGTTCCACGTGATCGGCTTGTCCTTCGAGTAGCTCTCGCGGAGCGGCCCGAGGAGGTCCGCCGATTGCCACATCTGTTGGTGACAGTTCATACAGGTTTTCGAGGGCGGGAAACCGGCGGACGCCGATTGATCGACCGAAGTATGGCAGTATTTGCAATCAATGCCGAGCTGCGAAACGTGGTGCTTGTGGCTAAACGGAATCGGCTGCTCGACCACTTCCCGCGCCCCGGTCGTGTAGTCCGAGCGGTAGAACGCCGCACCGCCCGCCGCACCGCCTGCCATCAGGAACGGGACCGCCAGCAAGGACAGCCGGGCGACGATGTTCATGCTCTTCGGAAAAACTTGGGGCATTGCTGCCTCCTGGATTCAAACGCCCACGAGCGGGCGGGTCGTCGTTCGTTCAGAAAGTTACGGCAACATCGTGGGCACAATGCCATCAAACGCCAGTTGAAAGAAGCGGTACACCGTGAAGGCGGCCCCGGCGCCGCAGGCACCGAAGAAGATGCCCCACCACGCCAAATGCTCCCCTTCCCGACCGGCCCGAAAGCCGAGCAACACGGAGATCACCCCCAGCCCGATCGCAATGTTGGCGATCAAGAAGCCGAACGGGTACATCCAAAACGTGAAGAAGCCCCACAGCCCGAGACACAAGGACGCCGTTGCCATGCCACGCTGCGTGGTGGACCCGTTCTGGATCGGGTGAATGACTGTCGGGGGAGTTTCCGTCATCTTGCTCCGCCTCATCAGGAGTAGGTTCGGTCGCGTGCGAGACAGTGTTCTAGCAATTCCGCACGATCCGGAAACCATCTCGTTGCATTTTTCAAGCCACTGCCACAATCCTGTAACCGCGAGACCCAACAACCCGTTAACTCGCCTAAATCGCCAGCAATCGCAGGGCTAGCGATTCCCAGAAGCAAGAATATGGGCAGTCAATGTGTCTCAGTTTTGGGAGCAACAAGCCCCCTTAAAGCCCACGAATTATGATTCTAGATGTTACGCAGTTGCCATGTTTGGGAGCAGGATGAAGGGTTTGG